>CAMBYC010000029.1 GCA_945871875.1 Sphingobacterium thalpophilum | reverse complement strand
TCCCCTCATGAGCAGAAATATACAGCACTTCTATACCTGCAAATTTATTACTGGTCTGATCATACCCCAACTGGTCTACCTTATTGCCTACCAACACATACCGTGCATTTACAGATTTCAACTGTGTAACTGCCACTTGCAACCCTTCTAAAGTTTCCGTGACTGCATCAAAAAGATACAATACCACATCGGCTTCCTTCATTTTTTCTAAACTTTTCCCCACACCTATTGCCTCTATCTCATCTCTACTTTCCCTAATCCCAGCAGTATCTATCAACCTAAATAAAATTCCGTCAATATTGATCACTTCTTCAATGGTATCTCTTGTAGTGCCGGCAATGGCACTTACAATTGCCCTGTTTTCATTGAGCAACATGTTTAGTAAAGTTGATTTCCCCGCATTGGGCTTGCCTACTATGGCTACACTTACCCCGTTTTTAATTACATTTCCTAGTCTAAATGAAGCCAATAACTCGCTTACTGAACGTTCAATCTGTAACAACAATTGATTGAGCTGGCTTCGATCTGCAAATGTTACATCTTCTTGAGAAAAATCTAATTCTAACTCTATGAGTGCCGAAAAACTAATCAACTGATCTCTCAATTGCATTAATACACTAGAAAAACCGCCTCTTATGTTTTTTAATGCATTCTGTTGCGATGCTAAGGTATTAGAGGCAATTAAATCGGCTACAGCTTCTGCCTGTGCTAAATCTAGTTTGCCTTTAAGAAATGCTCGTTGCGTAAATTCTCCTGGTTTTGCCATTCTTGCTCCCTTTCTAATACACGCATTGATAACTTGCTCCTGTATAAATGGCGAGCCGTGTGTTGAAATCTCAACCACATCTTCTCCCGTATATGATTTTGGTGCTCTAAATATTGACAACACCACTTCATCCAATACTAATCCGTCTTCTTTCAATAATCCAACGTGTAAGCTTTTTCCTTTAACACTTGTAAGCTCTTTATGGGGGAATAAACGATTAACAATTTCAATTGCTTCTGTTCCGCTTAACCTTATCACTCCTATAGCACTCACACCTTGTGCTGTTGCCAATGCCACAATTGTATCTTCCCATGATGTTTTCATTTTACTAAGTTAATTCCATATTGCGAGATATGAAAAACGAAAAAATCACTATAAAAAAAACGCAGAGAATAAATCTCTGCGTTTTTATAATTAACTAACAATTTCTTGTTATTCTTCTTCTAGTCTGAAGGTTACTGGTTGACGGCGATATGCTTTAACGTTTCTACCATTTTGAACAGCAGGTTTCCATTTTGGACCTTTTCTGATGGCATTAACAGCTACTTCCGCTAACTTAGAACCGGCACTTAAACAATTTGCTACACCTGCTTCGCTGCAAGACATTGCACGTACATCTGATACTGCTCCTTCTTTGTCAACAATAAACAATACAACAACTGTTCCTGATTTGCCGTCATCTTGTAGTTCATCAATGTTACGCTCAATTTCGCGGGTAACATATTTAAACCATGCTTGAGTTCCACCTGGGAATTCAGCATCGATTTCAACTTTTTGGAAAACCTTATCTTCATCATCAGACTTAGGAGCTTCTACTACACCACCCTGATCTACAGGAGGAGCAACGATTCCTTCATCTTTAATACCTTCTTGGTTTGATGTTCCGATCTTTGTGTCTTCCAACTTTTCCACTTCTGGTGGCTTTTCTTCTTCTTTAACTTCCTCATCTTTTACAACCTTTGGAGGTGTAAATTTTGCCATTTCAACCTTTGGAGGTTCTGGTGGTTTTGGTGGAGGTGGAGGTGGTGGCTCATTCTTCTCTTCCTGCACTATATCTTCTAATTTCAATTCTTGAACTTGTACTTGACCTTTTGATTTGTCGTTTACTGCACTAATCAAGAATGAAGTTAAAAAGATAAGCAACAGACCAAGGGCAGTTGAACTTAAGGCTATAGTAAGCCTTTTGTTGTACTGCTTGCGAAGTTCATAAGCACCATACTCCTTATTTCTTCCATCGAAGACTAAATCTAGGAGATTCGAGCTTAAAATCTTGTTTGCATCCATGTGTTTATGCTTTTAATCTTTTAGATGCAGTTGGATAAAACAATCCATACTGCTACTACTTATTTAATTCCGTTTGCTGCTTCTGTAAGCTTAATCAATTGATATTCATCAGAAGAAATATCTACCAATGCATATCTTTTGATTTCAGCTATAGTCATCTCATCCAAGATATCTACTGTATTTTTATACGTAGCATCTTCAGTTGGCTTAATGATCACAACTAAGTCTTCAGGATTAGTAGATTTCTTCTTATTAAGAATAGCATCTCTAATGCCTTTAAAACCTATTGCTTGCAATTTAGTGGGGTCAAGTCCTTCGTAGTAATATACTTGATCTTCTTTACCCAACATAATTGTGAAAGCACCAGATTCTTTAACTTTATTTTGATCTTCTGGTTTATCAACATCCTTAGGCATGAACAATTTCATTGCCGTTGGCTGTGCTACTGTAGTGGTAAAAATGAAAAAGGTAATCAAAAGGAAACCCAAATCTACCATTGGAGTCATATCCACTTTGGTAGAAAGTTTTTTCGCCTTTTTTACACCAGGACCTTTTTTATGTCCACCATCGTCACTTACATCAATACTTGACATAATCTTTTCGTTTTATGCTTTTATGAATGTGGTTAGTTCCTATTTTACCTTGTCAATTTGTTTTTGACGTGTTTCATGCAATGGAGTTCCTGAAGGAGCATCTTCTGGTTCCGTTACCAACAAGAATTTATTTTGGTCGTTCTTTTTAAACGCATTCAAAACATTTTTGAAGGCTGGATATTTAGTTGCATTATCAGCTTTGATTAGGAGATTCAACTTTCTACCTGAGTAAGCAGAAAGGGCATCTCTAACCCAAAAATAAAGCTCCCCGCCAGTTGAATCTTCAACAGGAACACCAGGTTGCTTTAATTTCTTTTGTTCGTCAGCATTTAAAGCTAAAAATTGCTTTAAAGATGCAAATGGAACGCCAACACTTGCAGCATTTGTATATGCCTTCATTTCTACAGGAGATAAGCCAAGGTTACGGGTAGTATTGATGTTTTCAATCAAAACTCTACGGAACTCAGGGTTATCAACAGAAACAAATGTTCTACCTTCTTTATCTATTGAAACTGTAAAAACATCTTTTTCAGGTACTGCATCTGCCGAAACCGAATTTGGTGTAGAAATCTCAACTGCTTCTTCTGGCTTAAATTTTGTAGCCAGCATGAAAAAAGCGAGAATCAAAAAAGCCAAATCCACCATCGGAGTCATGTCGTTATCTGGGGAAGTCTTTTTTATCTTTACACTTGGCATGTTTACTTCTTGTTAAGTTGTGAGTAGATAGGATGCCGTTATTGGCACCATTCCATAATTAAAATTTGTACAACTTATTTGTACTGTGAAGCAAAGCTTTGTGTTAAAGTAAATCCAGACTCATCAATACCATAAGTAATGGCATCAATTTTAGTAGTGAAAATATTGTACATGATCAATGCAACTGAAGATGTAGCGATACCAAGAGCGGTGTTGTACAACGCTTCAGAGATACCTACAGCCAATTCAGCAGCAGCACCAGCACCACCTTCTTCTCCAAGAGAAGAGAATGATTTAATCATACCCAATACAGTACCTAACAACGCGATCAAAGTACCCAATGAAGTTAATGAAGACAAGAAAACCAAGTTCTTCTGTAACATTGGCAATTCAAGAGCAGTTGCTTCTTCAACTTCTTTCTGAATAGCTAAAACTTTTTGTTCAGAATTGTACTCAGTGTTTTCTACCATTTCTTTGTACTTGCGTAATCCAGCTTTCATAACGTTTCCTACGCTACCTTTTTGCTTATCGCAAGCAGCGATTGCAGCGTCAAGATTTTTGTTAGCCAATTCAAACTGAACTTTACGGATAAAATCTCCGATATTTCCAGTTCCTTGTGCTTTGTTGATAGTAATAAAACGCTCAATTGAGAAAGTTAATACCATCAAGAAACATCCGATCAAAAGTGGAACGATAATTCCTCCTTCATACATACGAAATAATGGTCCTTTTGGTCCTTTGTGTGAAGGCCAAAATCCACCAGCAAGATCTGGCTTGCTGAAGCCTGAATCAGCTCCTAGGCCAAATCTCCAAATCATATAACCAGCAATAACACACGCAACTGGTGCCAATAATGAAATTAAGTTACTGCTCTTTTTCGGTTCCACAGACGTTGTCGCCTTCGCTTTTGCAGTTGGTTTTGTCTCAGCCATGACTTTTTGTTTTTTAGTTTAAGTTTTCTATTTGGTGATTTGAAGTTACAATTCTACTGAAAAAAAATTTCATATACCCATTCGGCAAATAAAATTTTTAAGAACTTTTTAAAATAATTAGATTTTGGGGCAAAATTGTACAAAAATCAAATAAAATCTCCTCTAAAATCATTGCTAATGGATATAATTGTTAGATTGCAATCTCTAAAATTCTAACAACATGTTAAAAGGTCATTTATTTAAACTTTTGCTTTCTTCATTATTTTTACTCTTGTTGTCTCAACAAGGTATTTTGGCTCAACGCCGTCCTGATTCTCCAAATCCTCCTACCCCTCCTAGTTCCGAAAAACCTGCTACTGGTCCACAAATGGGTAGCATGGGTATGGGTGGAGCAAGAGCTGCTACTACTGGTCCTAAAGCCTATAAAGAAGTAATTACCGATAAGGCAGTTACTATGAAGGGTTTGTTTACAGTTCATAAAATCGAAGACAAATTCTTTTTTGAAATACCTGATTCCATATTAGGTAGAGAAATTATGGCCATTACCCGTTATGCTAAAGTTGCTGGCGGCGGTGGCGTTTATGGCGGTGAAATGGTTAACCAACAAGTGGTTAAATTTGAAAAAGGTCCTGAGAATAAAGTTTTCATGCGTGTAGTTACTGTTATCAGTGTTGCCAATGATTCTACTCAACCTATTTATCAAGCGGTTAGAAACTCAAACGTTGATCCTATTGCTGCTGCAATGGACATCAAAGCGTTTTCTAAAGATTCTAATGGTGTAGTGCTTGATGTTACAGATTATTTTAAAGGCGATAACCAACCTGTTTCTTTAAGTGCTTCTGCAAAAAGAAGACTTAACTTAGGTGGATTGGCGATAGACCGCTCTTTTATCCAAAGCATTCGTTCTTATCCAATTAATACAGAAGTTAAAACTACTAAAACCTTTACAGCTACTCCTGCTTCTGGCTTTGGTGCTGCTTCTCCTTTCCCTTCAGCTTCTTTGCCAGCCGCAAATGCTGCCGGAGCAATTACGTTAGAAATGAATACTTCATTCTTACTTCTTCCTAAAACGCCTACAAAAAAGCGTTTGGTTGATCCTAGAGTTGGTTTCTTCGCTGATGACTATGTTGTTTATGCTGATGACCAACAGAAAGTTGATGAGTCTAATTTCATTGTTAGATGGAACTTGGAGCCTAAAGCTGAAGATATGGAAAAATGGAAACGTGGTGAATTGGTTGAACCTAAAAAACCTATTATATATTATATTGATCCAGCTACTCCTAAAAATTGGAGACCATACTTAATTTTGGGAGTAAACGATTGGCAGAAAGCTTTCGAAAAAGCCGGTTTCAAAAACGCTATTATGGCTAAAGAATGGCCAGTTGGAGACAGCACGATGAGTTTAGAAGATGCTCGTTTCTCTGTAATCCGTTATTTTGCATCTGATATCCAAAATGCTTACGGTCCTAATGCTCACGACCCTCGTAGCGGACAAATTCTTGAAAGTCATATTGGTTGGTATCATAATGTAATGGAATTGTTACACGATTGGTACTTTGTTCAAACTGCCGCTGTTGATCCAGACGCTCGCAAAATGAAATTTGATGATGAATTGATGGGTCAATTGATCAGATTTGTATCTTCTCATGAAGTTGGACATACTTTAGGTTTACGCCACAACATGGGATCTAGCAGCAAAACTCCTGTTGAAAAATTGCGCAATAAATCATGGGTTGAAGCCAATGGACATACTGCTTCTATTATGGATTATGCTCGTTTCAATTACGTTGCACAACCAGAAGACAGCATTGCTAAAGTTGGTTTGTTTCCAAGAATTGGTGAATATGATATGTGGGCTATTGAATGGGGTTATGGCTATGTAGGTGGAAAAAACGAGGAAGAAGAGCATAAATTGTTGAGCAAGAAATACATAGACAGATATGCTAAGAACCCTCGTATTTGGTTTGGTACTTATGAATCAGGCAATATTGCTGACCCTCGCACTCAAAGCGAAGATCTTAGTGACAATTCAGTTAAAGCCAGCGAATATGGCATTAAGAACCTAAAACGCATTATGGTTAAATTACCTGAGTGGACTAAAGAAGAGGCTGATCGTTACCAGAATTTGCAAAAAATGTATACTCAAGTTTTAAGCCAATTTAATCGTTACATGGGTCATGTAAGCAGAAATATTGGTGGTTACTATGAAACGGCAAAATCTGTTGAACAAACTGGCGATGTATTTGAAATGGTTCCTAAAGCTACTCAAAAAGATGCGGTTAATTTCATCCAAAAACAATTGTTTGAAACACCAAAATGGATGTTGGATGGTGCTATTTTGAATAAATTCTCTAGTCCAGTTGGTGATCAAGTAAGCTCTTTACAAGAAAATACCTTATCAAGTTTATTGTCTGCTTCAAGATTAGGAAGATTTGCAACAATGGCAAATCGATACAGCAACAGTTATGATGTGGATGAATATTTTACTGATTTAAAGAAAGGTATATTTAGTGAAATACCTACACACAGTAAGATTGATTTCAACAGAAGAAACTTGCAAAAGGTTTATGTTGAGAAAATGATTGCCGTTTTGAATCCTCCTGCAACTTCTGGTGTAACAATTTCATTGGGTTTTGGCGGAGGTGCTGCACCTGATTTGAAAAAGTCTGATGTTAGTTCTGTAACACGTGCACATTTGACTCAACTTAAAGCTGAATTGAGTAGTGCGGCTGGTTCATTTACAGATAAAATGAGTCGTTATCACGTGCAAGATTTGGCTGAAAGAATTCGCCAAGCGTTAGATCCGAAGTAAGTGATAAGTGGTAAGTGATAAGTGATAAGTGATAAGTAGTAAGTAGTAAGTGGTTAGTTGATAAATAAGATTAGAAAACTGCTACTAGAACTGTCCATTATCATTCAATAATAATGAAGAGGCGCGATTTAATCGCGTCTCTTTTTTTTAGCTCAATTATGCTTTTTGTAAATAAGAAAGGTGTTTTTTGAATTGCCCCTAGCTTTAGCTTGGGGTTTATGAAAGATTCTAGATTGGCTTTAGCCAATTAATATATCTTTTCATTTTTAATTATTAATCTGTGATTAAATGATATAAAATACTCGTTTCAAGAGTATTCTATTGATTAGAAAAAGCAAATCTAAATTTGAATTATTTAAAAGATGACCACGAAGTGGTCAAATACAATAGAACATCAATATGAAATAATTTTTTTCAGCACATTTACAAATACTATCAATTTGTATTAAATCTTACTATTCTAGATGTAGTATTTTACCACTCATTTTTTTATTAAAATACATAATCTATGGTGATAAAGACATCTATTCAAATGTGATCTATCCATCTTAGATAGTTGACATCCTGCTCTTACATGTGAACTATCTAACTTTGATAGTTGACTTCTTCTACCCAAGTGTGAACTATCCAACTTTGCAAGTTCACAGCATCTCAAAAGGTTTTAAATGTCTAATTTTTGTTGAAACCTATTTGTATTGTGTAATTATATTGCTGTTGAACATTTTTCAGTTCTTTTGGCATTTTATTACTAATGTCAATGTACAATAATCAAACACCCTCAACTTCAGCTGAGGGTGTTTAATAGAACTCCTTTCTATTTTAATAAAGTGTAATTTGTTTAACGATAATTAGTTTTCATTGAATAAAATCAACATCATTTCATGTTGCTTTATCTATAGAAAAATTAATGAATAGATTTTCAATTGACTTTTTTAAATACTTTATAGATTTTAGAGTTGATATCTATTAATTCAAATTGATTGTTTGAAATTATAAAGTTGAATTTATTAAATTCTGAATACATATTAGAATTAGCATTTAAAATTATAATATCCGGATTGATATAAGACAATTGGTTAAATTCATAGACGTAATTAATTGTGAGAAAGCCAGACTTTAATTTGTCTGGGAAAAACAAGGTAGGATCCCAAATTATATTTTTATTTTCAATATCTGTTTTATTTAATAGACTAATAGTATTGTTGTATTCAGTATCTAGTTGATAAAAATCAGCTTTTTTTGTTCGACTTGAATAATCATTAAAATGATTAAATGTTTGATTGGTTCCATACAAAAACATAAGTATGGGTATTAATAAAAGTGAAAATGATACAAATCTATTTTTGAAATATTTTAAATTGTAAAAATAAAAAATAACAATGACCACGAAACCAATATGTAAATAATGTGACCAAAGTCTTTTGACATTTAGAAAAATAGGGATAGTTGATAACAACATCAAACATAATAAAATCAATCCTTTAAATATAAATTGTTTGTTTTTAAATTTAAAAGACATAATAAGAAATGAAGTGATTGGCAAAATTACAATAGATAATATAATCCAAAAAGGAGCCTTAAAGATTTCAAATAAAGTAAAATTTAACCAAGACATATAATTAACAGCTACATTGTCTGCCCCATGGTCTAATTTATTATTCGCTATTAAGTATCCCAAATATTTAAAATTAATAGGAATAAGCATAATGCAAGGAGTGCAAATTATTACACCCATTAAACCAAATAAAAATAGTTTTAAAGTAATGTTGGAAACATTTCTATATACAAAGAGAAAAAAACTAATTACTAAAAAACAAATTGTTATTAAAATTAAATATTTAAAAGGCAAACTTGTTTTAGTAGAAAAAGAAACAAATGATGATGCCAATTTATTCAGAGATGGTCTTGCTATAATTTTTGGATAATAAACTGAATTCACACCTAATAAATCAACTATTTTACCCTCTACAAATTTTATAAAAACAATTGAAAATAATATTGAGGATATAATTGGAATAGCATATAAATATAGTTTTGAGTACACTCTTTTAAAAAAGATATCATTTCGATTTATATAAAGAAAGCACAAAATTAAAACAAATGAAATAGGAATTAATGATATTTTAAGTCCTAAACTAATTCCCAATAAAATTATATATGGTCTTATTTTCCAATTGTTTTTAAAAGCATACATCAAAAACAATGATAAAAAGAACAATTGTAAAGGTTCAGGCTTCGGTTCGATAATAAAATAAGCTGTATTAGGCAATGTTATTAATACAAAAAATGCCAACAATTGATAAAATCTATTTTCTATAAATGTTTTAATCAAGAAGTAATAAGCCAAAAACAAGAATATCATTTGAGAAATCCTAGTTGCTATAATTTGACCGTGCTCTCCAAATATTAAATATGGGATGTAAGAAATTAATGCATTCAAATTCCAGAATAATCTTCCATATCTTAAATCACCTCCAAAAAAAATTGAGTCAAGAAAACTTTGGAATGAGGTTGGGCGATAAATCTTAAGAATACCATCATAAGAAATTCTTTCATCCATAAATAGCCAGTAAGCATTCTTAGACAAATCAGTTACTGCAAAAAAATAAAAATAGCCGTAAACTATTAAGAAAGAAAAAAGCAAGAAATTAAATAAAGTATTTTCATTTAAACTGACTTTATTTTTAATTTTAAACAAGGGCATAAAATATAATTTGAGCAAACTTAAATTATATTTTATGAAACAAAACTATACAAATTAAACTCTAGCCCTTATTCATATCGCAAGGCTACAATAGGATCTAATTTGCTTGCTTTAACTGCTGGATATAAACCTGCAAGTAACCCTACAAAAGAACAAATAAAAATTCCTGCTCCAATAACTCCCCAAGGAATAATAAAATCTGTTTTCAAAAACATCCCAACTGCATTTCCTACCAACACACCGAGAAAAATACCAATAATGGCACCGAACAAACTAATAAGTATTGATTCATACAAGAATTGTCCACGTATATTATTACTAGTTCCACCGAGTGCTTTTATCAAACCTACTTCTCTGGTGCGCTCAGAAACCGCTACCAACATAATGTTCATCAATCCAATTGCAGCACCCAATAATGTGATAAATCCAATTGCCCCTGCAGCTGCTGATATAGTTGATAATAATTTTATAAATGTTTCTGCTAAACTGTCGCTTTTATCAATATAAAAATTCTTTTCTTCTGTTACATTTAAGCCTCTTATTGGTCTAAATACGCCTTCCGCTTCACCAATTGCAGGCTCCATATTTCTAACATCATATACTTGAACAGCAATTGAAAACGACTGGTTTGCATTGGCATATAACCTTCGAATATTATTATATCCAGTAAAAATTACATTGTCTAATCTAAGAAACGCACTAGATCCTTTTTCTTTTGCAACACCAATTACTCGATATTTATTGCTTCCAACTCGGATAACTTTTTCTAACGCACGCTCCTTATTATCTCCAAACAAGTTTTTAGCCACATCACTCCCTAAAACACAAACATTGCTACCACTTTCGATATCCATCTTGTTTAATTCCCGACCAAAATCAATCTCATAACCATTAAGATTGATATAATTTTCATCACCGCCATTGAGTGTTACCGTTGGATTTGTTTTTTGGGATTCATAAAAAACAGTCATATTTCTAGGACCATTTAAACCAATAGAAACTTTGGCTGGATATTCGTATCTACTTTTAAAAAATCTTGCTTGGTTATAGGTGATAATTCTACCTGTATTAGATTTTTTCTGTTTTAAGTTTTTATTTGTTCTTTGAGATTCACGTTGACCACCAAAATCAGCTCTACGTTCTCTAAAGCGAATACTGAATGCATTTGCACCCATTGTGGAGAAACTTTCTCTAAGACTTAAATTCATAGCTTCAATAGCAGTTATAATTCCAACCAATGCCATAATACCAAAAGCAATAATGGCTACGGTAATACCTGTACGTAATTTTTGTGCACGAACGGTATTAAAAGCCAACATGAAGATGTCCCAAAATTTCATAATGTAAAAATAACAAAAACAAATGGGGAAGATTAAAACTAATAGATAGAATGCAATAGAATATTATAATCGGTTGACTAAAATTGGCAACAAGACAAAAAAATAGGGAGAACTTATAAAAAGTTCTCCCTATAAAAATGTAAATATAAGAATTTATCGTTATAAAATTTATAAGGATAATAAAGAAAGTAACAAACTTGGTTTAAACCCAATGATTAAAATCAAAACAGCTGTAATCAATAGCATTACTTTAAAATTATTAGAAACCGGAACAATAACCGGTTCTTCAGATTCTTTAAAATAAACAGCTTGTATGATTCTAAAATAGTAAGAAATACTTATTGCAGCACAAACTACTGCAACGATAATCAACCAAAACATTGTTTTAGTTTTGATTGCTGCTGCTAGCAAGAAATATTTAGAGAAAAATCCAGCAGTTAATGGAATTCCAGCAAGTGACAAAAGAAAAATAGTTAGTGCTAACGCAATTAAAGGTTCTTGTTTAGCAAGGCCATTAAAACCTTCAAAAGTATAATCTTTCATTTTTACAAGAATAGCGAATATGCCAATTGTTGCAATACTATAAGCCGAAACATACAACAACAAACCCTCTTTTGCAGTGTTATTCAATGCAAACAAAGAGAGCATCATAAAACCTGCTTGAGCAATTGAAGAATAAGACAACATGCGCTTTACGCTTTGTTGAAAAACAGCTGTAATGTTTCCGATAATTAGTGTGAGTGCAGTAATTATGGCGACCATCAATTGCCATTGGGGATGAAACTTACCAAAAGCACCATCAAACAATCTAAAAAATGCAATAAATACTGCAGATTTCACAATTGTTGCCATGAAAGAAGTAAAAACAGTTGGTGATCCGTCGTAAACATCTGGTGTCCAAAAATGAAATGGTGCGGCAGAAGCTTTAAATGACATTGCAACCATCAATAAAACAATACCCAAAGTCATTAAAACGGTAGGTTCGCCCAATCCGGCATTCAATCCCGCAATTGAAAATGTACCAGTAGCACCATATAAAAAGGCAATTCCCATAAGCATTAAGCCAGTAGAGAAAGCACCCATCAAGAAATATTTAAGAGAAGCTTCGTTACTTTTCAAATTTCGTTTATCGCTTCCTGCAAGAATATATAGCGGTATAGAGATAATTTCAATACCAATAAACAACATCAAAAGACTTTGAAATGCTGAAATAATTGCAACACCTGAAAGAATAAAGAATATAAGTGCAAAATATTCTGCTGTATTGTGATTTACTTTTTCGATATCAGAACCAGACAATAAAAAATAAACCAATGTGGATACCAAAGCGATAGTATTGAACAACAAACCAAAGGTTGAATTAGAGGAAAGACCTTTTGTGTCAATTGGAATATATAATATTCCAGCAAATTCAAGCCAATTGGCAATAATCAATACTAAGGTTCCTGCTATGGCGATGTATTTTAAGGTAGATTGTTGTTTCAGGAATATACCTGAATACATCATCACTATTCCCCAAACTGCCGATAAAATGATTGCATTCATACGATAAACTTCAAAAATTATTTTCCAACAAATTGGTTAAAGATCAAATTAGTAGAAGATTCTACCATACCCAATAATGGGGTAGGATAAATTCCTGTTATAAGAATTATAGCAACAATTACAGTTAATACTATAGATTCAGAAAAATTAATATCCTTAAATGTTTTTGTAATATCGTTTGGAACACCATAAAAAACATTCTTTACTAAATTTAGGGTATAAACCGCAGAGAGAATGATACTCAATCCAGCCGCAGCAGCGAACCAAACATTGTATTCATACAAACCTCTGAACATCAAAAATTCTCCGATGAAGGCGTTGGTTAATGGCAATGCAATATTTGCAAAAGCGATTACCACAAACATAATTGCCAACACGGGTGCTTGTAATGCTAATCCACTCAATTGTGAAATTTTTCTAATCCCTGTTTGTTTTTCAACAAGGAAAACTACAATCCACATTCCAATTATATTGATACCGTGGTTAAACATTTGAATCATTACACCTTGTATTCCCGTTTGGTTTAACGCAAAAATAGCTGCACACATCAATCCAATGTGAGCAATAGAAGAGTAAGCTACCAAACGCTTAATATCGTCTTGTGCAATAGCAATAAAAGAAGCGTACAACATTCCTACAACAGACAAACCAATAACAATTGGACTAAATTGTTTAATTACATCTGGGAAAATTGGAATCAACCATCTTATCAAAGCAAGAACACCCATTTTAACCATTATGCCACTGAGAACCATGGTTACAGGTGTTGAAGATTGTTCGTAAGCATCTGGTTGCCAAGTATGGAAAGGGAATATAGGCATTTTAATTGCGAAAGCAACAAAGAACAACCAAAACAACCATTGTTGGTCTGCAAGAGATAAATTGGCTTTATAAAATGCAACTAGAGAAAACGAAGGTTCTGGCATTTGTAGATAGACATATAAGATACCTATTAAAAGGAAAAGAGAGCCTGCGAATGTGTAAATAAAGAATTTGAATGCGGCTTGCATTCTTTTTTCGCCACCCCATTTAGATGCCAAGAAATAAACAGGAATAAGAGCCAATTCCCAAAAGAAATAAAACACAAGTGCATCCATTGCAAGAAACACACCCATTAATCCACATTGGGTAAGCAACATTAAGCCATAGAACATATTGGCATTATCTAATTTCTTATTGTTTGTAGCAATAAAAATCAATGGAAATGCAATGGCGGTAAGTAAACAAAGTAATCTACCCATACCATCTAACATTAAAGCGAAACTACTACCCATTTCAGGAAGCCAAATGTAGCTTACACTGTTTAATTGGTAATAAGAATTGCCAGAAAAAACCATACTAACACACATCAACAACATCGTTAGAAATGATGCTATTAATGCCCAAGATTTAACCTTATGTTCGTCTTTAATAAAAAATGCTACCAATCCACCAATTAATGGAAACCAGATGAGTAGTGCAGGAAAGTTATCAAACGCAGCTAACATATATTTAGTTTTCCTCGTTTATTTACCAATGATTTGAATAATAAAAAATACAATTGTGGCAACCACCATAATTAGTATATAAGAACCTACTTGTCCACTTTGTAACCAACGGAGTTGACGACTGCTGTATTGAACCATTTTTCCAACGCCATTTACTGCTCCGTCTATTACATACTTTTCAAAGATGGATGAAAAGAAATTGGCAATTGCCCTAACCGGTCTATTGATTAAGAAATCGTACAATTCATCTACATACCATTTATTCTCTAATATTTTTGGCAACCCGCTAATTTCTATATCCGTTGCTTTGTATTTTTTGAATTTAGAAACAGCAAAGAATACAATACCGAGAATAAGCACTACTGTAGTTCCCATCAGCAACCACTCTGTTGATGCTGGAGTTTCGTGACCAACTTGTTTTGCTAAGGAAGCTGCAAAAATTGGGTGAAGGTATTGTTCAAGCCAATGGCTTTCTTTGGCAAACAATTCTGGTATTCCGATAAATCCTGCAACAATTGCAAGAACGGCTAAAACTCCAAGTGGAATTGTCATTGCTAAAGGCGATTCGTGCAAATGGTGCTCTTGATCGTGCGTTCCTCTAAAAGAACCGTGAAATGTAAGAGCATACATTCTGAACATATAAAAAGCTGTAAGGAAAGCACTACCCGTTGCAAGGAAGTAGAATAATTTATTGTGACTGTAAACTGCCATTAAGATTTCATCTTTAGAGAAGAAGCCAGAGAATGGAGGAATACCCGCAATTGCAATACATCCAATCAGGAAAGTAATATGTGTAATTGGTAAATATTTTTTTAACCCACCCATGTTGCGCATATCTTGTTCGTGATGCATAGCATGAATTACACTACCCGCACCTAAGAACAACAAAGCTTTGAAAAAGGCGTGTGTCATAACATGGAAAACAGCACCTACATAAGCTCCAACGCCTAAACCAAGAAACATTAAACCCAATTGACTTACTGTTGAATATGCCAATACTTTTTTAATGTCGTTTTGTTGTAAGGCGATTGTTGCTGCTAAAATTGATGTAGCCAATCCGATAACAGCTACAACTTGTTGGGTATTTGGAGAAAGTGTATATAAAATATTCGAGCGTGCAATCATGTAAATACCAGCGGTTACCATGGTTGCTGCGTGGATAAGTGCAGAAACCGGTGTTGGACCAGCCATTGCATCTGGCAACCAAGTATATAAAGGAATCTGTGCAGATTTACCCATTGCACCTATGAACATCAACAATGTAATTCCAGTCAATATTGCTGGAGCTGTTTTTGAGGCAACAGGGAAGATAACAGAAAATGAGGTACTTCCAAATTGTCCAATGATCCAAAACACTGCCAATAAAAAGCCTAAATCACCTATTCTATTCATCACAAATGCTTTTTTAGCAGCATTGTTGTAATCTCCATTCTTAAACCAAAATCCAATTAACAAATATGAACATAATCCTACACCTTCCCAACCGATAAACATTATTACATAATTGGCACCTAGAACCAATAAAAGCATTGAAAAAACGAAAAGATTTAGATACGCAAAGTAACGTGCAAAATCTTTTGGTTCTTCTTCGTGCATGTAAGCAGTAGAATATAGATGAATTAGCGTTCCTACACCTGTAATAATTAATAAAAACAAAACAGACAATTGATCTACCTGAAAACTAAAAGGAATATCTAACCCTGCTGTTTTAATAAAATCAAACAATTTTACTTCAACTGCTGAAAATCCAACTGGTTTTACTTCTAAAAACACCAAAAAACTCACTACAAAAGAAGCCAATATTGCTAAACTTCCAATAATGCCAGATAATTTCTTCGACAAAAAATTCCTTCCTAAACCATTGATTAGGAAACCTATTAAAGGAAAAAGCGGAACGAGGTATATAAATTTAGCCATGATTTATTTTCTAAATTATGCTGAAACAAAAACTACAACATTTTTGTAGTTTCAGGCATTTTTAATGTTTTAATCTATTTAAAAAATTGATGTCTACACTATGAATATTTCTATACATCATAACGATGATGGCCAATCCCACACTCACTTCTGCTGCTGCTACAACCATAATAAAAAACACAAACAATTGTGCTTCTGAACCAACAGAAGTTGGAACAGGGTTAATTGCTAAAGCATTTGACTGGTGCATTTGTGAGAAAGCAACCAATAATAAATTTACTGCATTCAGCATAAGCTCTATACACATAAAAACGACAATAGCATTTCTTCGGGTTAGCACGCCAATAACACCAATGTTGAACAATGTAACGGTTAGAAACAAATAATAATTTATAGGCATATCTTAAATAGTTTATTGCTACAGGAAAACCTGGTTTTTATATTGATGATATTAATCTTTTTTTCCAATTACTACAGCACCAACCATTGCACTCAAAAACAACACACTGCTAATTTCAAATGGAAAAACATATTCTGTAAACAACACTTTACCCAAGTTCTTGATCAATCCAATATTTCCTTCATTGATTTGAACTTGCTTGTATTGCATTTCAGTATTTTTTAATGCTGCAATAATTACCAACATCAAACTTCCACCAGTTATAATT
Source organism: Sphingobacterium thalpophilum (assembly GCA_945871875.1). Taxonomy (GTDB): domain Bacteria; phylum Bacteroidota; class Bacteroidia; order Chitinophagales; family Chitinophagaceae; genus Pollutibacter. The sequence goes on along the minus strand of CAMBYC010000029.1, from coordinate 12,683 downwards.
CCTGTTATTTTAAGCCATTTGTTCTTTTGCGGTTCTGTTTCCCCGTTAAGGTTCATCAACATAATCACAAATAAGAACAACACCATTATTGCTCCGGCATAAACAATTAAATTTACTACCGCCAAAAACTGGGCATTTAATAATATATAATGTCCAGATATAGCAAAAAATACAGAAATGAGCCATAAAACGCTATGTACAGGATTTTTACTAAAAACCACCATTAGTGCACCCATCAAGGCTAAAGCTGTTAAAAACCAAAAAAGTATTTCCGTAATTGTCATGGTTATATTTATTTTGGTTAGATTATTTTTTGATATTGGTTTGATCTTCAGACAATCCTTTAGCTGCTTTCAATTGCTCAGGCTGGGTAGTAGGATCTGGAATCAACAAATCAGATTTGCCATAGATGAAACTATCACGGGTAAAATTTGCTGGTGCAAATGTTTCTGTTAAATAGATAGCATCTTTGGGACAAGCTTCTTCGCACAAACCGCAAAAAATGCAACGCAGCATATTGATTTCATATTTTGCAGCATATTTTTCTTCCCTATACAAATGCTCTTCGTTTTGCTTTCTTTCGGCAGCTTCCATGGTAATGGCTTCTGCTGGGCAAGCAACGGCACAAAGTCCGCAGGCTGTACAACGCTCTTTTCCTTCTTCATCTCTGTTCAACACATGCAATCCTCTAAACACTGGGCTAAAAGGACGCTTTTCTTCAGGATAGCTGATTGTAGCTTTCTTCTTGAAAATATGGGAGAACGTGATACCCATTCCTTTGAGGATTGCAGGGAAATACATTCTTTCCGCAAAACTCATGGGTTTTTGTTCTAAAACTTTTACTCTGTTTGTTAGTGCTTGCATAATTTTCCGATTTTCTTATTCAGATTTTTTCCGCTAAGGACTCGGTTGTTTTTATAGTTGTGCAAAAATATTTTTTGTTGCGTTACCGCCAAATTTTATTACTTATTTAACCACAAGATTACTGCTCCTGTGATCAACATATTTACCAAAGCCAATGGAATCAATTTTTTCCAACCTAAATCCATCAACTGGTCGTATCGAAAACGTGGAATTGTCCATCTTACCCACATAAACAAGAACAAGAAGAATACCACTTTTAATAATAATGCTACAATTCCCATTAATGCTACAATGTTTCCGCCTATTGTTTCTGCTAATTTTGCTTCATTAAGGAATGGAATATCATATCCTCCAAAGAATAATGTTGACATTATTGCTCCACTTATAAACATGTTGATGTATTCAGAGAACAAATAAAAACCTAGTTTTAAGGAAGAATATTCTTGGTGATATCCAAAATTCAACTCGTTTTCAGCTTCTGGTAAATCGAATGGGGTTCTGTTACATTCCGCGAATGCACAAATCAAGAAGATTACAAAACCTACGGGTTGGTAAACAATATTCCAAATGCCCGATTGCATTTGTTGTTCTACAATGGTTTTTAAACTCAATGAACCCGTTAACATTAACAATGCGATTAGTGTTAATCCCATCGCCAATTCATAAGATATAATTTGTGAAGCCCCTCTAATGGCTGCCAACAAAGAAAATTTATTGTTTGATGCCCATCCGCCAATCATAATTCCATAAACACCCATGCTCACCACCCCGAAAACATACAACATGCCTATATTGATATCTGCAATTTGCAATTGTATCTTTCTTCCAAAAAAATCTATAGCACTGCTCCAAGGTATAACCGCACTCGTCATCATCGCCGTTAACATCGCTAAACAAGGTCCTAATATAAACAACCACTTGTTTGCTGTTAATGGAATGATTTCTTCTTTCATAAACAACTTTACACCATCTGCTAATGGTTGCAACAATCCTAATGGTCCTGCCCTATTTGGACCTTTTCTATCTTGTATAATTGCTGCTACTTTTCGTTCAGCAAATGTGGTATACAATGCAATACCCAACAATCCTAAAATCACCACCACAATGAGTGAGAATTTCTCTAAAAATAATGCAATATCAAATAGTAACATCATGGTTTTGAAGGATTTAAAACTTGACTATTGGAAACAAAATCATCTGAAGTTGCTGGCCCTTGTATTAAACTTAAATCAACTCCAGGTGTATTTACTTCACTTACACTGTGGATATCCATTAACAACTTTGGATTTCTTCCTCCGTGTACTGCTGAAAACGTTTCTTTAGGTTTTACCATTGTTTCATAATGGCCTTGTGAAATAACAGAATGGCGACTAACCTTTGTAGGTCCTTCAATTGTCCAATCGCTGGTTTTCTTCGTTTCAAACCTACAAGTATTGCAAATCCATTCATTCACCTCACCCCATTGGTCTTTTCTTCCTGTTACTCTTAAAACCTCATCTCCTCTTTGCCAAAGTGTTACTTTTCCGCAACATTTATCACAATTGCGATGTGCTTCAACAGGTTTTGTAAACCATACCCTATTTTTGAAACGGAATGTTCTGTCAGTTAATGCACCTACAGGACAAACATCTATAACATTACCAATAAAATCGTTATCCAATGATTTTTCGATATAGGTTGCGATTTCTGAATGATCTCCTCTTGAAAGAATTCCGTGTTGGCGTTTGTCTGTAACTTGATCTGCAGTAAAAACACAACGGTAACAAAGAATGCAACGGGTCATGTGCAATTGTATGTATTTACCCAAATCGTGCTTTTCAAAAGTTCTGCGTTTGAATTCATAACGCGTAGCTTCTGCACCATGCTCGTAACCAAGATCTTGAAGATGACATTCTCCTGCTTGATCGCAAACGGGGCAATCAAGTGGGTGGTTGATCAACAAAAACTCTACAACACCTTTACGGGCATCCAATACTTTTGGACTGGTAATATTTTTAACTTCCATACCTTCCATAACGTTGGTACGGCAGCTTGCAACAAGTTTTGGCATTGGACGAGGGTCGGCAGTGCTACCTTTGGCTACTTCTACCAAACAGGTTCTACATTTACCGCCACTGCCTTTAAGTTTTGTGTAAAAACACATTGCTGGGGGAGCAACATCTCCACCAACCATACGGGCAGCCTGTAGAATTGTTGTTCCCGGTTCAACTTCAACCGAAATGTTGTCAATAGTGAGTTTGATCAATTTCTTTTCTTCCATATATTTAGAAATCTAAGCCTAACGTTTGATAAATTGATTATGCAACCACAGTTCTTTCATCTGCATAATGAGCCAATCCAAAATTTTTCAATTGGGATACTTTTGGATTTTGCACATGCCATTCAAATTCATCTCTAAAATGTCTGATGGCTGCTGCAACTGGCCATGCCGCTGCATCACCCAACGGACAAATGGTATTTCCTTCAATTTTGCGTTGAATATCCCAAAGCAAATCAATATCGCTCGACTTGCCTTTACCATATTCAATGTTGTGCAAGATTTTTTCCATCCAGCCGGTACCTTCACGACAAGGCGAACACTGTCCACAACTTTCGTGACGGTAAAAACGTGCAAGAGAAAGGGTATGTCTAACAATACATTGGTCTTCATTCATCACAATAAATCCACCAGAACCCATCATTGAACCCGTTGCAAATCCGCCATCAGCAAGACTTTCATAATTCATCAAACGGGTTTCGCCTTTTGCTGTTTTAAGCAATAGGTTTGCAGGTAAAATGGGAACAGAAGATCCACCAGGAATACAAGCTTTTAGCTTTTTTCCATTTGCAATTCCGCCACAATATTCATCGCTGTAAATAAATTCTTCTACAGAGATGGTCATATCAATTTCATAAATACCTGGTTTGTTGATGTTTCCGCAAGCAGATAATAATTTTGTTCCTGTAGATTTACCAATTCCAATTTTAGCGTATTCTTCACCTCCATCATTGATAATAGGAACAACAGCAGCGAGGGTTTCAACATTGTTTACTACGGTTGGACGATCCCAAACACCTTTAACCGCTGGAAATGGCGGCTTAATACGAGGATTACCACGTTTGCCTTCCAAAGATTCGATTAATGCAGTTTCTTCTCCACAAATGTATGCACCAGCACCACGTTGAACATGAATTTCACAATCAAATCCAGTTCCCAAAATATTTTTACCAAGCCAGCCGTTGTTTTTTGCTTCGGCAATTGCTTGTTCAAGAATATCTACAATCCAAGCATATTCGCCGCGGATGTATATATAAGTATCATGGCTTCCCAATGCATAAGAAGAAACAATCAAACCTTCAATCAACAAATGCGGAAGAAATTCCATCAAATACCTGTCTTTGAATGTACCAGGTTCAGATTCATCGGCATTACAAACCAAGTGACGAGGAACGCCTTCTGGTTTAGCCAAGAAACTCCATTTCAATCCAGCAGGAAATCCTGCACCACCTCTTCCACGAAGTCCACTTTTTTTAACTTCTTCTGTAACTTGATCGGGCGACATTGTTTTCAATGCCTTTTCTACACTGCGATAGCCACCTTCTCTGCGGTAGGTTTCATAGTATCGAATACCTTCAATATGTGCTTTCTCTAAAAGTAGTTTTTTGCCCATAATTGTAATCTCAAAATGTGAATGTAAAAAAGATATTAACCTCTTTACAGATTAGTTTATATAATTAAGACAATTTGATTTCTGCGCTAGCCTTTTCTGTCAATTCAGCAATTAAGGCATCAACCTTTTCTCTGGTAAGATGTTCGCGGTAATTTTTGCCCAATTGCATCAACGGAGCATACCCACAAGCACCAAGACATTCTACCGTTTTAAGGGTGAAATTTCCATCAGCTGTCGTTTCACCTACCTTGATGTTAAGTTTTTGTTTGATATAATCGATAATGTCATCACTTCCCCTCAACATACAAGGACCAGTTTGGCAAACTTCAAATACAAATTTACCTACAGGTTGTAAGTTGTACATGCTGTAAAATGTAGCAACCTCATATACTTCAATGGGTTCCAAAGAAAGTATAGACGCTACATAGTCCATTGTTTCCGCACTTAACCATCCACCTAAAGTTTCTTGAGCCATGTGTAAAACTGGAATCAATGCACTTTTATGTTTCCCCTCAGGATATCTCGACTTTATGCGATCTATCTCTTGTAATTGCGATTCAGAAAATTGTATCATGAAAAAATAAAATTCAAATACGGTTTAATAATAACAAATCATTTTTTACTACTTAAGCATCCATTTCACCTGCAATGAGGTTCAATGAGCTTAAGGTTACTATGGCATCACTCAACATTGCACCTTGCACAATTTCAGGATATGCTTGATAATATACAAAACAAGGACGTCTGAAATGCAACCTGTAAGGTGATCTTCCGCCGTCGCTGATTAAGTAGAATCCTAATTCACCATTTCCACCTTCAACACTGCTATATATTTCACCTGCTGGAATGTCTGTTTCCCCCATTACAATTTTGAAATGGTAGATCAGCGCTTCCATTTTGGTATATACATCTTCTTTTTCAGGAAGATAATATGCAGGTGCATCGGCATGAAAAATTTCAGCTTCAGCACCTTTAAAAGATTGAACCTTTTTATAGGCTTGCTCAATAATTTTAAGAGATTCCCACATTTCGGCGTTGCGAACTTGGTAACGGTCGTAGTTGTCGCCGGTTGTTCCTACTGGAACTACGAAATCCATATCCTCGTAAGATGAGTATGGGCTATGCACACGCACATCATAATCAACACCGGCAGCACGTAAGTTTGGTCCAGTGAAACCATAATTGAGTGCACGCTCAGCAGAAATTTGTCCTGTACCTTGTGTTCTTTCTATAAATATTCTGTTTCTTGTGAAGAGATCTTCAAATTCTCTCAATACAACAGGATATTCTTTAAGGAACTTTTCTAACTTTTCGAAAGCAGCATTGGTAAAATTTCTTTCAAAACCGCCAATTCTACCAATATTTGTGGTTAATCGAGAGCCGCAAACTTCCTCATAAATTTCATAAATCAACTCTCTGTATTGCATTACATAGAGGAAGCCGGTGTAAGCACCAGTATCAACACCTACAATGGAATTACAAATCAAGTGATCTGAAATTCTTGCCAATTCCATGATGATGATTCTTAGATAATCTACTCTTTTAGGTGTTTCTACACCTAAAAAACGCTCACAAGCTATATGCCATCCCATATTATTGATGGGAGATGAACAATAGTTTAAACGATCGGTAAGTGGTGTGATTTGATAAAAAGGTCTACGCTCAGCTATTTTTTCAAAAGCACGGTGGATATATCCAACAGTAGGTTCGGTTTTGATGATTCTTTCGCCATCAAGCTCCATAATGTTTTGGAAAACACCGTGGGTTGCAGGGTGGGTTGGACCAAGATTAACCGTAGTCGTTTGTTTTTCAATTGAACCTTCTGGAAGCCTTATGTTAGTATGGTCTGACATTATAAATAATTAAAATTCAATATGCTTCATTTTAAAACACTTGCGTATTTCAAAAGATTATTATCTTCCAAACATCTCATCGTCTTTATCGATGCGGGTTTGATCTTCTAACGGAAATTCTTTTCTTAGAGGAAAATAATCCATTTCATCCACGTTTAAAATGCGCTTCAGGTTAGGATGTCCAACAAAGTTTACGCCAAAAAAATCGAATGTTTCTCTTTCCATCCAGTTGGCACTTGAAAAAAGTGCAGTTGCTGAATATACATCAGGCTGACTTACGGGTGCATACACTTTAAACCTCAATCTGGTGTTTTCTCTTAAGTTGTGCAAATGATAAACCACTGCAATTTCTTCGCCTGTTCTATCAGGATAATGAACAGCAGTTAAGTCTGTAAGAAATTGGAAAGAAAGTGTTGGTTCATCAAACAAGAAACTTAACACTTTCAGGTTAAGGTCTTTTGGAGAGGAGAAACTTAACATATTATAAGTTTCATTCCATTCTGTTAGCACTTCGCCAAACTTTGCTACCAGTTGTTCTTTTATATTTTCGTTGCTTAAACTCATTGAAACCGTTTTCCTTTCAGGAATATGTTTTATTTGTTAGATATATTATAAATAATAGCACTCACTTATTGAATACCGTAACTTTCCAAAAGAGCTTTGTATTTATCTCCTGTTCTTCTTCTAAGACTTTCGTTTTCAACCAAATCTTGAATTTTCATAAAACCGTCGATAATAGCTTCTGGGCGTGGAGGGCAACCAGGCACATACACATCCACAGGAACCACTTGGTCAATACCTTGTAAAACAGAGTAAGTATCAAAAATACCACCGCTAGAAGCACAAGCACCAACAGCAATTACCCAACGAGGTTCAGCCATTTGTAAATAGACTTGCTTCACAACTGGTCCCATTTTTTTTGCAATCGTTCCCATTACCATTAGCAAGTCACACTGGCGAGGAGAGAAACCTACGCGTTCAGCACCAAATCTAGAAAGGTCGTAATGCGAGCCCATGGTAGCCATAAATTCAATTCCGCAGCAAGAAGTAGCAAATGGCAAAGGCCAAAGAGAGTTCTTTCTTGCCATTCCAACCACTTTGTCTAATGAAGTGGCGAAGAAACCTTCACCTCCAAAACCTTCTGGAGCTTCTGTCATATTGATACCCCAATCTTTGGTATCTTTCTGCTTTAAGTTAAATCGTACGGGACGTGCCATAATAATATAATTAGTTCAAATAGTAATCTTAAATTTCAAATTCATCTTGTTTATAAACAAAAAAAAATAGATTTCTGTTGTTGAAATCTATTAAATTAATTTAATCTTCCCACTGCAATGCTTTCTTCTTAATGATGTAAATAAATCCAGCCAAGAAAAAGGCAACAAACAAAACAACTTCTATAAATCCATTCCACCCCAATTCTCTAAAGTTTACGGCATAAGGGTAGAAAAATATTACTTCAACATCAAATAACACAAACAAAATAGCTACTAAGAAATATTTAATTGCCATTGGTTGGCGTGCGTTACCCGATCCAGGAATTCCACTTTCAAAGGTTTGCAATTTATCTGATGTAACGCGTTTTGGACCTAAACTGTGCGTAAGCAACATCATTCCACCAACAAACAAAATGGCAAATAAAAATTGAATGCCAATTGGGAAATAATTGGACGCGTTGTTTACCACATCAGCACCTGAAATTTGAAGAAAAATTGATAGTTGCATTATGGCATATTTTGAAAACGCAAATATATAAATTAATTGGGATTTAGGAATTAAGAATTAGGAATTATAATAACAAAAAATCAGGAATCAAGGACAATTTTTTTATTAATGTTCCTTAATTCCTGATTCTTAAATCTTAATTCTTAATTAATTTTTGGCTGGTTTTGCAGCGGGCTTAGTTAATGCCTTTTGCAAAATCTCCTTATTTTTTATTGCATCTGCATTGGCAGGATCTATTGCTATAATTCTATCCAAATACCCAATTGCTGTTTCGTAATCTTTTTTCATATTGGCATTGTAACTTGCCATATAACCATAAGCTGTTAACAAAGTAGATTTATTTTTTACTTTATCTAACTCTGCCAACTCAATAAATCTCTGACAAGAAGGTATTGCTAATCCGCCTTCCATGGTTGAATCTACCACAGACAAAGATCTGAAGCTCCAATAGTGCCCGTAAACTTCTTCAGGATATTTGGTTTTGTAAATTGTGAAAATGCTATCGGCTTTTAAATATTTGGTAGCCTTGAAGTTTTCAAAACCTGCATTGTATATTTCAACCTTAGTTGGTGATGGATTAATGGTTAAGATTTTCTCAGCCCATTCTGCAACTTTTGATTGATTACCTGCTTTTTTAAAAATATCCATTGCCTTTTTAGCTGCATCGATTTTACCTTTTAACAAAGTATCAGCTGCAATGGCATTGGTAACATATTTATCAAAATCTGCTTGTTTGCTTGGAATTTTTGCAGCCAATTCTGCAGCCACCAACCAGTTGTCTGCAATTATTTGCTCTGCATTTGCTTTGCTAAAAAAGGTTTCTAATGAAGCAATTGCATTTACAGAATCGTTTAATTTGTAAAGACTATATCCTTTTAAACGATACAAACGATTGTCGGCATTTGCACCATATTGTAGCAACAATTCATCAGATTTTGCAACAGCAGCTTTAAAATCGCTAGAAGCAAACAACAAACTTGCTGCTTCATAATCCAAAGCTGGACCCTTCTCTGCTAATTCTTTGTAGAAATTAAAAAACTTTTTTGCTTCATTTACATCTCTAGCGAAGTAAAATGCATAAGCATCGTAATAAGCTGGTGCAAATTTTGGATCATCGGCAATTGCATCATTAAAATTTTGCATAAATACATTTTCCTGGTCTTTACCTTGAGTTAGATAAACTTTACCAGTTTTGTATTTTGCTACAGCATATTTAGGATCAATAATCAATGCATTTTGGTAAGATTTTACAGCTCCACCGCCATCATTTTTCTTGCGGAACAAATCGCCCATTGTGATATACACATCCGGCTCTTTAAATCCTTTAACTGTTGTGGCTAAGTTTAATTTTTCAATACCGAAATCTGAATCGCCATTTTTATCCAAATTGGCTCTTCCGATGGCGTTTAATACAATAACGTCTAACTTTTTACCCATTAAACTGATAGCAGTTTCAAAACGTTGACGAGCTTCTGTTTGTTTACCTTCTATCAATTCTAAATGACCCATTGCTACCAACAATAAAGGATTGCTTCCGTTGGTTTCAAGTGCTTTGCGATACAATTCTTTTGCTTTTTCAGGTTGATTTAACCCAATGAATGCCTGACCTAACCAATATTGAGTTTCAATACTTGTAGGGTTAGCCGCAAGGGCTTTTTCAAATGCTTCTTTTGCATTATTGAATTGCTGATAATAAAGAAACCTTCTTCCGTCCTGCACCGTTTGGGCAAAAACCATATTGCTGATCAGCAAGATTACGGTTAGAATGCCGATTTTGATTTTTGTCATGTACCGAGTTTTTATAGTTTAAAAAGTATTTGACACATTATTGTGATTCTTCCACATCCATCCTCCTAACTTCTAAATTCATTCTAGAAGGTGCAAGATAAGCTCTCTTAAAGATTAATTGTCCTTTTTGATTGATCAAAAAATGTGCAAAGCCTTTTCCAAGCCCTGCATAATTTTCTTTTACAATATAATATAGACCTCTAACCAATGGATATCTTCTTGTTACAATATTTGCTTGATAAGGTTTTACATACACTTCATCATTACAACCTCTACATTGGATATTGGCAATTCTTACAGATTTCAAAAAACTCAATTGTGATGAATCTTCACTATTGCCAATCCATTCTACACCCACAAAGCCAATGGCATCTTGATTTTTTGCTATGTAATTTACTACTTCTTCACTTGTTGCAGCAGCTTTTATATCACTACCAAGAGGTCGACCTTTCAATATTGAATCTAGCATAAAGCGAACAGTGCTTGTTGCTCTATTTCCATCCATCACCAAATGGTATTTGTAACCACTTGTTCCATTCAACATCCCGCGAATATCTGCAACCGAAAACATTGAATCTTTTGCTTTGTTGTTCACCAATACAGCAATCGCATCTGATGCCATCTTCCCAAATATCGGAGGAAAACCTAAAGTATCTTTAAAAAACTTTGTTTCATCTTCTGTTAATCCCCTTGTTACAATCACCATACGAATGCTATCAAACATCAAATCTTTTAAACATTCTGCTTCCGGTTTGTAATGCACCACAATATGTGCTTCCGGATTCAAACTCAAAAACACCTTCAATTGCTCATCAATAACCGGGCGAAAACTTTCATCCACACTAATCTCAATATTGCCCGATTTTAAAGTATCATCTGAAACATTCGGCTTGCTATTTGTTTTGTTTTCATTGCAACCCGTAATTGAGGCTATTGAAACAATAAAAATAAGTACTACCGCAATACTCTTTTTAAATAATTCTACAATTGTTGATTCATTTTCTTTAAACTGACTGCAAATGTTTTTCATAATTCTGATTTAGATTTTATTCCTCTCCATAACCTAAATCCACCATACAAAATACATGTGCCGCCAAAAATATAAGTAAACAATTTGCTGTAACCAAGTTCAAACCCCAACATTCTATGAAATACAAGGAATAATCCCACTAAAGACCATAATATACCCATTGCAAAACCGTAAATCATTTTGATATTGGCTTGACTTCTTCTTTCCTGTTGTTCAAAATTGTTATTAGACATGCTTTAATTTGGAAAAGGCAAGATAAGAAAATTCTATCGTTTGCCAAACGGCAGTTGCGATAAGTGGGTTAAAATTTTATTAAAGATTGTGAAAAGCGATGAAGTTTCAATTAATGTTTTAAACGATTTAAGCCGTAAATTTGCTAAATGAAAATCTTAATGGTGTGTTTAGGAAATATCTGTCGGAGTCCATTGGCGGAGGGTATTTTACAGCACAAAGCAAATGAATCAAATTTGGCATGGGAAGTAGAAAGTGCTGGTACCAATGGCTTACACAACGGAGAAGCACCTCATGAATTGTCGCAGCACGTTGCTTGGTTAAATGGCATCGACATCAGCAATCAACGTTCTCGGCAATTTGTAGCTGAAGATTTTCATCATTACGACAAAATATATGCTTTAGCTAAAGATGTAATAGTTGAAATGAAAGCAATTGCAGGGGATGCCTATCAACCAGAAAAAGTAGATTTATTGCTCAATGTATTGTATCCAGGAAAAAATAAAGATGTGCCTGATCCTTGGTATAGTGGCGAAGACCAATACCATACCGTTTTTGCAATGATTGAAGAAGCTTGTATAACTATTGTAGAGCAACATTCATAAAAATCTAATTCGAACAAAACTTCGTCACAACTCTTAGATTCAACAATAATTATAATGAAACCATCTATACCGCAGGGAACCCGTGATTTCTCTGCTTTAACCGTTAGAAAAAGACAATACATATTCAACACCATACGTACTGTTTTTGAATTGTATGGATTTGAACCTTTAGAAACACCAAGCTTTGAAAACCTAGATACATTAATGGGGAAATATGGTGAAGAAGGAGATAAACTCATATTTAAAATTCTAAACAACGGATTAGAAAATCCTGCCAAACACGAACAAGCTAAAACCGATTTCGAAAAAGTATTGGAAGGGAAAAACACCAAAGGCATTACAGAAAGAGCCCTTCGATATGATTTAACCATTCCATTTGCAAGGTATGTGGCAATGAACCACGGGCAATTGAATTTCCCCTATAAAAGATACCAAATGCAGCCAGTATGGAGAGCTGATCGTCCACAGAAGGGTCGCTACCGCGAGTTTTATCAATGTGATGCAGACGTTGTAGGAAGCAATGCACTTTTAAATGAGGTAGAATTGGTATCATTATACACTGATGTTTTTTCCAAATTGCAATTGCCAGTTGAAATTAGAATCAACAATAGAAAGATTTTAGCTGCATTGGCAAGCGTTTGTGGAGGATCAGATAGACTAATTGATATTACAATAGCCATAGATAAATTGGATAAAATTGGCATAGAAAAAGTAAAAGAGGAGCTTTTGCAACGGGGTTTGACTGATGAACAAGTTGCAATTATTGAAAATTATTTATTGATAGATGATACTGCGTTTGAGAAGATTTCAAAAGTAGAAGCATTGTTGGGAAATACTGAGGAAGGCAAAAAAGGTATTGAAGAATTGTCGTTTATTTTAAATTACAATAACAATTCAAATTTGGTTCCAGATTTCACTTTAGCAAGAGGGTTAAATT
>CAMBYC010000028.1 GCA_945871875.1 Sphingobacterium thalpophilum | reverse complement strand
TGTTCCACGTGAAACATATCTATAAAATGAATACTATTTATAACTAAATCTATAATTTAATACTATAATTATCCCTACTTGCTAAAAAATTTATCTAAATAATATTCCTCTTTTAATCTCATTGTAAACTGTTCACTATCAGACTTATCACTATAACCACATAAATGCAAACATCCGTGAAATATAACTCGATGCAATTCAAAAATTTTATTTGTCTGTAATTGTAAAGCATTGTCTAATATCCTATCTATACTAATATACAATTCGCCTTCTATTTTATTTTCACCATTTGACAAATCAAAAGTTATAATATCTGTATAATAATTGTGCTGAAGAAATTCATTGTTGACAGATAAAAGATATTCATCATCACAAAATATTATATTCAGAGAACTTAATATTTTTCCTTCTTGACTAAACATAGATGTTAAAAATAATTTCAAAAGTTTCCTATTTTTTAAAAAACGAACCACTTTTAACTCATATAATACAATTCGTGACATATTAACAAAACTAATGTTAGAAAGTCAGATTACCTTTATACAATGGGAATAATGAAACTTACAAATGTGAAAATTGGTGTAGAGGTTACCATTAAAGAAATATGCAACGATGAAATATTTTTAAAATTAATGGAAATGGGAATTATTCCAGGAGAAAAAATTGTTATCGAAAAAATTGCTCCATTAGGAGATCCTATATCTGTAAAAGTTGCAGGATACCACTTGAGCTTAAGAATAAATGAAGCAGATAAAGTTATTGTTGAATTATAAGATGTGAAACATGAAAATTGGTTTATATTTCGGATCATTTAATCCAATACACCATGGTCATTTGATTATTGCCAAGCATTGTTTAAATTTTACAGATTTACAACAAATATGGTTGGTATTATCTCCTCAAAATCCATTTAAAAACCCCGCCAGTTTATTAGGAGAATATGATAGACTACATATTATAAATAAAGCAATTGATGGTGAACTGAATATAAAAGTAACTGATGTAGAATTCAAATTGCCAAGACCATCATTTACCATAGATACATTACAATATCTTGAAGAAAGATATCCCGAAAATAATTTTACTATCGTAATGGGGTCTGATAGTTTACAAAATATAAATAAGTGGAAAAATTCAGACATTTTACTCAAAAGATATCCATTGTACGTTTACAATAGAAAAGATTTTCCAATTAATAAAGATTTACAAGCTGACATCATTATTTTAGATGCTCCCTTAATTGAAATTTCTTCAAGTTATATTCGACAATTAATAAAACTGAATAAATCAATAAAATACTTGGTTCCTGATTCTATTTGTAGTGAAATAGAAAATACAAAATTTTATAAAAGTTAAAGTTTAAAGCAAAAATCCCATCAACAAAAAAAAACCAACAATATAGGGGGGATTTATCTTTGAAAATTTTAAGAGTAAAAAAGTAGATACAATAATACCAAACGAAATATAACCAAGACGGGCAGCAGTAACCGGTATTAAAATTGATTCTTTTAATAAATACAATGTTGATGTTAACAACAAACCAACAACAGCAGCTTGAATTCCAGCTATCGCTTGCATTACACTTTTGTATTGCTGCAAATTGTTGAAAACAGGATATAGAAATAAAACCAAGAGTATACCTGGTAGAAATAATGCAAATAAAGCACTAAAACCAGCTAGTAATTGTGCTCCCAAAGGCTCTCCCTTAAAAGCCATTATTCCCATAAAAGATGCTATTGAAAATACAGGACCAGGAATCGCTCGTACTAAACCAGAACCAGTTAAAAAATCATTCTTTTCAATTTTTAAAACATCCTTGTTTCTAGTTTTAATATGTTCAGATTGAGGACGAACAACAAATTGTTCATACATCATTGGGACTAAAACATCACCACCACCAAATACTATACTACCAAATCTGTAAAAATTTTCAATAAGATTGAACTCTTTTCTACCTGACCAATTATACTTCCTACTTAACTCAGATGTAAAGGCAATAAATAAAAAAATAATAAAAAACAATTTTAGATATAACCAATTTATTGGAATTCCTGTAATTCTAAAATCACAAGGCTCAATTTTTGTAATGATTCTAGAAATTAATGCTCCAATAAAAAGCACTACAGGAAAAATCCATGGACCTTTAAAAAATATAAATGATAAAACGAATGAAATGAAAAAAATTACAATCGCAATTTTAGTTTTTAATAAATTGATAATTGATTCAAATGTAGAATAAACCAAAAAACCAATGGCCATCGGCTGGATATATTTAAATATTCCATAAACCATTGAGTAAGAATTGAAATCACTTACAATAAATGCTAAAAAACCCATTAATAAAGATGCTGGAAAAATCCATACCAAAAATGCTAAAACAGCCAGTAAGGTTCCACCTCTTTTATACCCAATTAACATCAATATTTGTGTAGAAGTTGCACCTGGTAACAATTGACAAAAAACATTAAAATTTAACAACTCATTCATTGTCAGATATTTACGTTTGTCTACAAAAATCTTAATCATCATTCCTAAATGACTTTGTGGTCCACCAAATGCACTCAATGAAAATAAAAAAACATCTTTTAAAAAAACTATTTGCTTTAAAAATTTCATTCATTGATGGAATTAAATAAACTACTAATAAAGATTTATAAATTTGCAACTTAACTTTAACCAAATATTTTATAATGAAATACAAATATACTTTAATACTATTTGTCTTCTTAAGTGCCTGCTATCCTAAATATTACACACATCTAAAAGATTATAATCAACCACCAAAAACAATAACAACAGATTATAGTAATCTATACAATTGGGCTGCACATCCAGAAAAAAAAGATCCATCCGATAGTATACCCGCAATATTGGCATATTATAAAAAAGAAAATTCGGTAGATGTCTTTTTTATTCATCCCACAACTTTTACTGACAAAAAAATAACTCACCTAACAAATGCTTCAATAGAAAATGATAGCATAAATGCTATTACTGATTACGGTAGCATTTTATATCAAGCATCGGCATTTAACTGTGATGCAAATATTTATGCACCAAGATATAGACAAGCCTATATAGGTATGTATTACACAACTGATACCTTGAAAGCTATTAAAGCTTTTGATACTGCTTATAGTGATGTGAAAGCTGCATTTGAGTATTATTTATTACACAACAACAACAATCGACCAATCGTAATTGCCTCTCATAGTCAGGGTTCTACACATGCTAAGAGACTAATAAAAGAATTTTTTGATAATAAACCTTTGCAAAATAAATTGGTAATGGCATATTTAATTGGAATGCCAATTCTTGAAAATGAATTTTCTCAAATACCAGTATGTACAGATTCTACAAAAACCGGCTGCTTTGTAACTTGGCGTACTTATAGAAAAGGAATTGAAATACCTAAAAAATCAAAAGATAAAATTGCTGTAGTTAATCCCCTAAGTTGGAAAAATGATGAAGAATATGTATCATCAAGTATGAATTATGGTGGTATCTTATTCAACTACAATAAAAAAATAAGTAATATTTCAGATGCCCAGGTTCATGATAATATTTTATGGATAAATAAACCACATTTTTTTGGATCAGCATTCTTTAATCAAACCAATTACCATATTGCTGATTATAATTTATTCTATTATAACATTAAAAACGATATCAGAAGAAGAATTCACTATTACACAACTATTAACAGTAAACCTTAAAGAATTCAAGAAAAAACCATAATCAACTGAAATGCTGATTATGGTTTTTTATTTGATTAATTCCAATATATTAGAATTCAGCATTTTTAGGTGTACGTGGAAAAGCAATTACGTCTCTAATATTATTCATTCCCGTTACAAATTGGACAATTCTTTCAAAACCCAGACCAAAACCACTATGTGGTACTGTTCCAAATCGCCTTGTATCTAAATACCACCACAATTCATCATGTGGAATATTCATTTCAGTCATTCGATTTTCTAACTTTTCCAATCTCTCCTCTCTTTGTGATCCACCTACAATTTCACCAATTCCTGGAGCCAAAATATCCATAGCTGCCACAGTTTTGCCATCATCGTTTTGACGCATATAAAATGCCTTAATGTCTTTCGGATAATTGTAAACAATTACCGGCTTTTTAAAATGTTTTTCTACCAAATAACGCTCGTGTTCACTTTGCAAATCAATACCCCACTTCACTTCATAAGTAAATTTCTTCTTCTTATAAGCTGGAGATGCCAATAAAATATCAATTGCTTCTGTATAGGTGATACGCTCAAAAGAATTATTTAAAACAAATTCCAATTTTAATAGCAAACTCAAATCACTTCTTTTATCTACTGGTAATTGCGATTCTTCTTCAATTAATCTTTGCGACAAAAACTCAATATCCTCTCGATTGTTTACTAAGGCAAAATCAATAATGTACTTAATAAAAGTTTCAGCTAAATTCATATTGTCATCGATGTCATAAAAAGCCATCTCAGGTTCAATCATCCAGAATTCTGCTAAATGTCGAGTTGTATTTGAATTTTCTGCTCTAAAAGTTGGACCAAATGTATAAATTTCACTGAAAGCGGTTGCAGCTAATTCACCTTCAAGTTGTCCACTTACTGTTAAATGTGTGCTTTTACCAAAAAAATCTTCTTTATAATCAACTGTACCGTCTTCAGCAAGTGGAGGATTTATCAATGGCAATGAAGTTACTCTAAACATTTCACCAGCACCCTCTGCATCACTTGCCGTAATTATTGGCGTGTGAAAATACAAAAAACCTTTATTGTGAAAAAACTCGTGCACCGCAAAAGCTAAAGAATGACGTATTTTAAAAACAGATGCAAATGTGTTGGTTCTAAAACGCAAATGTGCTTTTTCTCTCAAAAATTCTAAACTGTGCTTCTTTGGTTGAAGTGGATATTTATCTGCATCAGCATCTCCTAAAATTTCAATAGTATCGGCAATAACTTCAAGTGATTGACCTTTTCCTAATGATGCTACAACTTTGCCAGAAATTTTTAAAGCAGCACTCGTTGTAATGCGTTTTAATAAAGATTCTTCAAATTGTCCTAAAGTTGCAACAACTTGTAAATTTGTATTGGTAGAACCATCATTCAAAGCAATAAATTGGTTATTCCTAAAAGTTCTAACCCAGCCCATAACAGTTACAACTTGTTGTTCAGGGATAGAAGCTAATAAAGTCTTAATTTTTATACGATCATTAAACATGCTACAAAATTAAAGAAGGTATATTAATAGAAATCAAAAAGATAAAAAATAAATTTCTATTTGTTATTATAAGAAAATTGCTTAAAATTGCATAATATTATTTTTCTATAAAGATAGATAGTTCTCTACGCTAATCTCCCAGTTTCAATTGTTTTAACTCAAATTTTTTTCTAATCTAACATTGACAAAAAATTTTGTCTCTATCTCTATTTATGTACGATATTTTACAATTAACAGAACTCCCAGACGCAGAATTACTTAAAGTTGCAGCTCAACTTAAAATTACAAATGCTAAAAAGCTTGAAAAACAAGATTTAATCTATAAAATACTTGATCAACAAGCAATTCAAAATTTTGATAAAAATAAAGAAGAAGGTAGCGATAAAGAAACGAAATCGAAAAGAAAAAGAATTGTAAAAACTACCACAGGAACAACTTCTGAAGAAGCGATTGTAGAAGATGAAAATACTTTAACTCCTTTACTTTTTGAAGAAAAAGAAGCTCAAAAAACTATAGAGATAAAGCCAAAACTTAAAAAAAATATACAAAAAGAAAAGATTACTGAAAATCCTATCCAAGAATTTTTGGTTAGTGAGCCTGAAGAAGAAATTGTTGCCAATCAAATAGAAGAAAATCAAACTGAAAATGTTTTAGAAAATTCAAAAATTGAATTGTCTGAAAAACAAGAAGAACCTGAAATAAAAAAAAGAGAAAAAAGAACAGTAAAGAAGAAACAAGATTTGCCGATACAAGCTGAATTTCCAGATCTTTTAACAGATAATATTGAAATACTTACAAAACCAATCATCAATGAAAGTATAAAACCTATTATTGTTGAGGATGAAAATTTAACTCAAGCTCCAGAATCCACGATTGAAGAAGAAGTTGTTGATACTAAAAAAATTAATCTTAAAAGAAGCGAAAGCAATTTTAATATAGAATTTGATGGAATTATTTCAGGTGAAGGTGTATTGGAAATGATGCCAGATGGTTATGGATTTTTAAGAAGCAGTGATTACAATTATTTATCCTCGCCTGATGATGTTTATGTTTCACCCTCTCAAATTAAACTTTTCGGTATAAAAACCGGTGATACAATTTGCGGAACCGTAAGACCACCTAAAGAAGGCGAAAAATATTTTGCACTTTTAAAAGTTGAAACAGTTAATGGTAAATCACCTGAAGAAGTAAGGGATAGAGTACCTTTCGATTATTTAACACCTTTATTTCCTTACGAAAAACTTACTTTATCTACCCGACCAGATATTATATCAACTCGTTTAATTGATTTGTTTGCACCTATAGGAAAAGGACAACGTGGATTAATTGTTGCTCAACCTAAAGTTGGAAAAACAGTTTTACTAAAAGAAATAGCCAATGCAATTGCAGAAAATCATCCAGAATGTTATTTGATGATTGTATTGATCGATGAAAGACCTGAGGAAGTTACAGATATGGAAAGAAGCGTAAATGCAGAAGTTATTGCTTCTACTTTTGATGAACCTGCTGAAAAACACGTAAAAGTATCAACTGTTGCTTTACATAAAGCTAAACGTTTGGTTGAATGTGGACATGATGTGGTAATACTATTAGATTCTCTTACCCGTTTGGCTAGGGCTTACAATACTGTTGCTCCAGCTTCAGGAAAGGTTTTATCAGGTGGAGTAGAAGCAAATGCTATGCAAAAACCTAAACAATTCTTCGGAGCAGCTAGAAAAATTGAAAATGGTGGATCTTTAACTATAATTGCAACCGCTCTTATAGATACGGGAAGCAAAATGGATGAAGTAATTTTTGAAGAATTTAAAGGTACTGGTAATATGGAACTTCAACTGGAAAGAAGATTGGCAAATAAACGTATATTTCCAGCAATTGATTTACCATCTTCATCAACAAGAAGAGAAGATTTATTGCTAGATAAAGAAGTTTTAAAAAGAATGTGGGTGTTACGCAATCACCTAGCAGGTATGAATAGCGAAGAAGCTATGCAAATTATTCTTAAAAACTTTAAAGGAACAAAAGATAACGCAGAGTTTTTATCATCAATGAATAACTAGTTTTAATGGTTAATGCTCAATTGTTAATGGTTAACTCGCAATTTATCATTAACAATAAAATATTACAAATAATCAATTAAAATTGCCAATTAGAAAAATTAACATAGATGAATCGTTTGCATTATCAACTAATACTCTGTTGATTGATGTAAGAAGTCCATCAGAATATAGTCATGCACACATTCCGGGAGCTTATAATCTACCATTATTAAGTGATGAAGAGCGAAAAATAGTAGGTACTCTATACAAACAACAGAGTCGTGAATTGGCAATTAAAAAGGGTTTAGATTTTTTTGGTGTTAAGATGCGAAAAATGGTTGAAGAAATAGAAACACTAATCAAGGACAAACACGACTCAAATCTTAACACTTTAGTGATTCATTGTTGGCGTGGTGGAATGCGAAGTGCTACAGTAGCTTGGTTGTTTGATTTGTATGGATTTAAAGTTTACACCATTGATGGTGGTTACAAAAAATATAGACATTGGGTAATTGAAAGATTTAACCAAAATTATCCAATTGAAATTATTGGCGGTTATACAGGGTCAGCAAAAACTGAAATTATTCAATCATTAAAATTAGTTGGAGAACAAACTATAGATCTTGAAGGATTGGCAAACCATAAAGGATCGGCGTTTGGAGCAATTGGAATGCCAGTGCAACCTTCACAAGAAATGTTTGAAAATTTACTAGCAACCGAATTATCAAAATGTAAAGAAATTAATACTACTATCTGGGTTGAAGATGAAAGTCAAAGAATTGGATTAGTAAATATTCCACAACCTTTATGGAACCAACTTAGAACGAAACAAGTATATTTTTTTAATATCCCATTTGAGGAAAGACTCAATTATTTAGTATTAAATTATGGAGTGCTACCAAAAGATAAATTAAATGCAGCAATACTGCGAATTCAAAAAAGGCTAGGGGGTTTAGAAACAAAAAATTCGATTCAATTTCTGGAAAACGATGAAATTCACAATTGTTTTAATATTCTCCTAAAATATTACGACAAATTGTACATTAAAGGATTACAAAACAGACCACAGAGCAATCTAAAAGAAATAACAATACTTGCATCAAATTGTATTAGTAAAATCAATGCAGAAAAACTGTTGCAAATAAAAGCAAACTAAAAAAACATAAAATTGGAAATCAAATTAACGCAATATTCTCATGGTGCTGGGTGTGGCTGTAAGATCTCACCAAGTATTTTAGAAAAAATATTACATACCAACAAAAGCTATCCAGACAATAAAAACTTGTTGGTTGGAAATAATACTAAAGATGATGCTGCAATATTAGACTTAGGTAATGGAACCGCATTAATATCAACTACAGACTTCTTTATGCCAATTGTTGATGATCCCTATCAATTTGGTAGAATTGCAGCAGCCAATGCAATCAGTGACGTTTATGCAATGGGAGGAAAGCCAATTTTGGCAATAGCAATATTAGGATGGCCTATAAATGTATTGGCACCTGAAATTGCCCAAAAAGTAATTGAAGGTGGAAGAAGTATATGTTTAGAAGCTGGAATTTCACTAGCAGGTGGACACAGTATTGATACTCCAGAACCTATTTTTGGATTATCAGTGAATGGAATTATAAATACAGCAGATGTTAAAAAAAATAGTACTGCTCAAGTTGGTGATGTATTGTTTTTAACAAAACCCTTGGGTGTTGGCATTTTAACAACAGCAGAAAAAAAAGGGATATTAAAAAAAGAAGATGAAGGGGTTGCTGCTTTACAAATGATGCAGTTAAACAAAATTGGTGAAGCCCTCGGAAAATGCAAAGGCGTTACAGCTATGACAGATGTAACAGGCTTTGGCTTGTTGGGACATTTAACAGAAATGGCTGAAGGGGCAAGTTTGAGTGCAAGTATTCAATTTGAAAAAGTAAAATTGATAACTCAAAATTTGACAGAATATATAAATCTTAATGCCGTACCCGGAGGTAGTAATAGAAATTGGGACAGCTATGGAGAAAAAATAATTATATCTGACAATAGTAAATTTAAACAATTAATATTAGCAGATCCACAAACTAGTGGTGGTTTACTGATAGCGGTAAACAAAGACAGTATAGATGAAATTGTTGAAATATTTTCACAATATGGTTTAACAGCATTTTGCCAACCAATAGGAAATTTCATTGATCAAGATGAAAAATTGATCTATGTTTCTTAAAACCTTTTGAATCACTTAAGCAATTTATCTATTTCGTCTGCTAATTTTCTATCCAAACTAGTAATTGTATTACCAGAATCATGTGTTGTAAGCCATATTTCAACCGTACTCCAAACATTTTTCCAAACGGGATGATGATTTAATTTCTCTGCCTCAATGGCAACTCTTGTCATAAATCCAAAAGCTTCTGAAAAGTTTTTGAATTGGAATTTCTGATAAAGTGAATTGTCAATTTCTTGCCACATATTATAAAATTAATTGTTCTTTACTCTTAATCATATCAAGAGTAATATTTACTGTAAATTGTATTTCCGGGATGTTTTTTATTGCAGGTAATAAATAGTTGAAATTCGAATCGCCTTTGATTATCCATAAAAAATCGATATGCTTAAATTCTGGTAACAGAAATTCACCTTCGTATTTATTGTTGTATAAATCATAATGACTCCAAGTTGATGCTTCAAAACAATCAAAAACAGAAAAAAAATATGTACGTTTTTTTTTCATCGTCACAACTTCTTTTTCAATGTTTAAAGTAAAATCAAACCCTAAATGTCTATTCAATAACCAACATAATTTATAATCTTTTACGGGAGAAATAATACCCAAAAAAGAGGTTTCGTGATAAAACTCACAAATTTCATCTACCGTATTTAAATTATAAATAGCCATTAGAATTGAATTGATAATTCAATAATCTGATTTTTTCTTTGAATAGAAACGGAAGTTGAATCTCCCTTTTTGAACTTGCTTAAAGCTTCCATATATGAAGTTACAGTTGAAGTTTGATAACTTCCTAATTTCATAATAATATCCCCTGCAACAATTCCAACTTTTTGTGCCAATTTACCTTCGCTTATTCCATCAACTCTAACACCTTTTTCAGGATATGAATAATCTGGCATTATACCTAAAGAAACTGTAAACCTTGTGCTAGAACCAACAGATTGTTCTTTTGTTTTTGTAAAAGCTAATTTTTGTAATCCAGATGAATTTTTTACAATACTCGTAATAATTTTATAAACAGCTAATGACCCACTAAAATTTATACTTGTGTAATCATCAGAAGGTTTATGATAATCTGTATGTAAACCAGTAAAGAAAAATAAAACTGGTATATTTTTTCTGTAAAAAGAAGTATGGTCACTCGGACCAGTACCGCTTGAATCTATTTTAATTGTAATATTACTCTTGTTTTTGTATGGCAACAAATTACCCCAAATTGGAGAAGTTCCAACACCACCAATAGTAAGTGTTTTTAAACTATCATTTAATCTGCCAACCATATCCATATTAACCATATACGATACCTTCTCTAAATCAATTGTTGGATGGTCTGTAAAATATTTTGAACCAAGTAAACCCAATTCCTCACCAGAAAAAGCGATAAACAAAAAATTGTAATCCTTTATTCTCTCCTTTTTTAAATTTTTTGCCAATTCAATCAAAACCGCTGTTCCACTTGCATTATCATCCGCTCCGTTATGTATCAATTTCTCCTTAGTCCTTAACATTGAATTACCATCTTCGCCATAACCTAAATGATCAAAATGTGCACCAAATACTATAGTCTTTTGTGCCTTATTGTCTAAATATCCAATTACATTATTAGCAATACGTTCATTTTTAGTAAAAACAATTTTCAATTTTAAATCATAAGAAGAAGTATTGTCTCTAAAATATTTAATTTGAGCCGCTGGTGTAATGGCAACAATTGGAATTAACGAAGGCTCCGATTGATCTTTGCCAGTATATGCCAAATCTTCTAACCAACTAGAAGACAAATTATAAATTATAACGCTTGTACCTCCCTTTTTGGATATAGAACTAACCTTTTCAGACAAATAAGCTTTGTAATCAAAATGTGGATTAGATTTATTCATTTCTACAATCTCTTCCCAATTTAAAAACCATGGAGCACCATTTTCTGATAATGAAATAGAAACAGCAGCTTCAATTAATTTAGAATCTGATGAATTATTTAAAGGAAAATAATCTGTAAAAGGTTTTAATTCAATTCCATTCACAAAAAAGAATGATGCTTTATCAAAATTCTTTCCATCATTAATTGAAAAAGATTGTAGATAAGTTAGATTATCTCCTAATGGATTCAAAAATGCATCCTTAAATTGATTTTGTATGTATTTGGTTGCCAATATTTCACCTTTAGTTCCGGCACGCCTTCCTTCCATATTGTCATCAGCTAAAAAACTAATGTGACTGGAAATGCCATTTAATACAATTTTATCGTCTTTGGAAAGTTTCTGACCAAATAAAATTGTTGGGATAAAAGAAAGAAAGAGAAATATATTTTTCATCAGCTTGGTAAATATACCACAAAATTAAGGAGAGAAAAATGATATTAAGAATGAAGAATACAATCTTTTACTTGATTCGTAAACATGAAGGGTTTTAAAAGAATTAAATTTGTTTTGGAATGGAAGAAAAAGAATTGCAAATAGGTTTGCTAGGAAATCCCAATAGTGGCAAATCATCTCTATTTAACGTATTAACTGGTTTAAATCAAAAGGTTGGAAATTTTCCAGGTGTCACTGTTGAAAAAAAATCTGGAAAGTGCAAATTAGAGGGGAAAAAAATAGCTACTATTGTAGATTTACCTGGCTCTTACAGTTTATACCCCCGAAGAACAGATGAATGGGTTGCGTACAAAGCTATTATCGATCCAATAGAATCAATACCCTTCGATGTTATAGTAATAGTTGTTGATGCAAGTAATTTAAAGAGAAATCTATTGTACGCATCTCAAATTATAGACCTTCAAAAACCTGTAATTGTTGCTTTATCTATGATGGATATTGCAAAATATAAGGGTATAACTATTGATATTAATGCTTTAGAAAAATTACTTAAAGTACCGGTAATACCAATTAATCCCAGAAAAAATAAAGGTATAGATTTATTAAAACAAACAATTTTAGAATTATCAATTGAACAAAACAAATCTAATTCGTTTGTAGATATTGATCAAACATCACAAAAAGCGGTTTCTGAAATACATGATATATATCCTCAATTAAGTGAATATGCAGCTATTCATTATCTGATAAACCACGAATCTTTCCAAATTGATCAAGTTGATCAAGAAAAAATCGAAAAGATTGAAATCAACAATAAATTTAATCCTACTAAAGTTCAAGCAGATGAAATTATAAAAAGGTATTCAAAAATAAAAAACATAATTTACGATACTGTTGTAGAAAAAAAAATAGACCGAAAATCATTAACAGATGTTATTGATAATGTTTTATTGCATCGAGTTTGGGGATATGTGATAATGTTAGTTGTATTATTTCTTCTATTTCAAGGCGTCTTTCTTGTTGCTGAATATCCAATGAATGCAATTGAATGGATTTTTAGTGAATTGAATAATTTTCTTTCACAATATTTACCTCAAAACGCACTAACCAATATTATAACTAACGGTATCATAGCTGGATTAAGCGGTGTTTTTGTTTTTGTACCACAAATTATGATATTGTTTGGCATATTTTCTTTTCTAGAAGATACAGGGTATATGGCAAGAATAAGTTTCTTAAGTGACAAAGTAATGCGTAAGGTTGGTATGAATGGTAAAAGTGTTATGCCAATGATTAGTGGTTTTGCTTGTGCAGTTCCAGCAATTATGTCTACAAGAAATATTGAAAACAAAAAAGAGCGGTTATTAACAATACTGATAACACCTTTAATGAGTTGCAGTGCAAGATTACCAATTTTTACAGTCTTGATAGCCTTAGTAATTCCAAAACATTATATAGCTGGATTTATAAGTATTCAAGGACTTGTAATGATGGGATTATATACATTAGGATTGTTTACAGGTTTGTTGGTCTCTTACATCTTCAATATGTTCATAACAATTAAAGAAAAAACCTTTTTTATACTTGAATTGCCCTTGTATAGACCACCTAGAATAAAAAACATTTTACAAACAATGCTCCAAAAAGCTAAGGTGTTTGTTTTTGATGCCGGTAAAATTATAATGATAATATCATTGATATTGTGGATATTATGTAATAATGGTCCCGGAGAAAAAAGAAAAAATATTATAGTCAACTATACAGAACAAGTTAGAAAAAATCCTAAAGAAGAAAACCTTTATAATATTGAAAAAGAATCCAAATTATTAGAAAATTCTTATGCTGGAATTAGCGGAAAATGGATTGAACCTATAATAAAACCATTAGGCTTTGATTGGAAAATTGGGATAGCAATAATAACATCTTTTGCCGCAAGAGAAGTATTTGTAGGTACAATGGCGACATTATACAGTGTAGGAAAAGAAGAAAATGAATCACAGACTTTAAGAGAAAAAATGTTTGCCGAATTAAAACCAGATGGAACTAAAAGGTATGATTTGGCAACAGGATTATCCTTATTGTTCTTCTATGTTTTTGCTATGCAATGTATGAGTACATTCGTAGTAGTTAAAAAAGAAACAGGAGGCTGGAAATGGCCAATTATACAATTGGTATTTATGACTATTCTTGCATATTCTGTTAGTTTAATTACCTATCAATTATTGAAATAATTTATAATAGATTTATAATAAATTCATATCAATTAATGCAGTTTTACACTGGTTTGGATTTATAAAATGAATAGTATTTATTCCTAAATTATTAGCTGCAATAATATTTCTCAAATTGTCATCAATAAATAAAGTTTTAGCTGGCTCTAAATTATATCTGCTAATAATAATATCATAAATTTTTTTGTGAGGTTTTCTAGTATTTTCTTCACCTGAAACCACTCTTCCATCAAACCAATGCAAAAAATCATATTTCTTTAAAGCAACTGGAAATAATTCGGCACTCCAATTGGTTAATGCTAAAATTGTAAATTTATTAGAATCCTTTAATGTTTTAAAAATATCAACAGTTTCATGAATTGGTCCATTTAACATTTCTTCCCATCTTTCATAAAACATTCTAATATTTGTTTCGTGTTCGGGATATTCTTGAATTAAGAGGTTTGTTCCATTTTCTATTGATCGACCTGCATCTTGTTCTTCATTCCAATCTGGTGTACAAATATTTTCGAAAAAATATTTTTTATCTTCTTCATTTGAAAAGACATCCTTAAACAAATAGTCAGGATTCCAATCTATTAAAACACCACCTAAATCAAATATTATAGTATCAATTGTTATCATAATTATTGTAAAATTATTATTGTTAAACAGAAAATTTTATAGAAATATTGGATTAATTCATTTTTTATTAACCAATTAAGCCTTCTTTTATACTAATATCAAGCATTCTATTCATAGGATGTAGAGCTGCTTCCATCAAATTATTTGGTAAAATTATTTCAGGTAGTTCATATTTTAAAGCCAAATAAACCTTTTCTAATGTATTTAATTTCATGTGTGGACAATCATTGCAAGCACACGCATTAGAGGGTGGAGCTGGTATAAATATTTTATTAGGATTATTTTTCATCATTTGATGAAGTATTCCAGTTTCCGTTACAACGATAAATTCATTAAATTCAGATTTATCAGTGAATTTTAATAATTCAGTAGTTGAACCAATAAAATCAGCCAAACTTAAAATAGGAACTTCACATTCTGGATGAGCGATAACTTTTGCTTTAGGATGAGCTAATTTAAGATTTACAAGTTTCTGTTGACTAAAAATTTCATGAACCATACAAGCTCCATTCCACAATTTCATATTTCTGCCAGTTATTGAATTGATATAAGCTCCCAAGTTTTTATCTGGTGCAAAAATTAAAGGTTGATCAATCGAAAAACTGTTAACAATTGCACCTGCATTGCTACTTGTACAAATAACATCACTCAAAGCTTTAATTTCAGCACTACAATTAATGTAGGATATCACCAGATGATCAGGATATTGTTCTTTAAAGGCTTTAAATTGGTTTGGAGGGCAAGAATCGCTTAAAGAACAACCTGCCCTTAAATCGGGGATTAATACCTTTGTGGAAGGATTTAAAATTTTTGCAGTTTCAGCCATGAAATGAACCCCAGCAAATAAAATTATTGAAGCATTAGATTGTTGAGCTTTTCTTGCCAATCCCAAACTATCACCAATAAAATCTGCAATATCTTGTATATCAGGAGTTTGATAATAGTGAGCAAGAATAATAGCATTTTTTTCAGATTTTAACTTCTGTATTTCTACAAACAAATCTAATGTAGGGTCAATAGGCATATCAAAGAAACCTCTTTTTTCAAATTCTTGTGTGTGCATAAAAACTGTAGTATTTATAATACAATATATATTTATAATAACCTTATTACTATTAGGGCTGTTAATTAGTGGATATCTATTTTTTCAAATATTTTGAATAGTCAAAATTAAACAGTTATCAACACTAATTCACATTTTTAATATCGATATTAGTCAATTAAATGAAAGGTATTTATAATTTATTCACATCAATGTATAAAAATAAGGTGAATAAATTTCTTGAAGTTTATGCATAAAAATTGTGTGGAAAGAAATAGAACAAATAATTGCAATCAAAATGCTGTGAAAAAATTAGTCATTTACAAATTTGTTTTGGCTCAATTTATGCACATGAAAAAAGAGAAAAATTTGCAGTTATCCACTAATAAATAGGTTATTCACAATCAGGATGTTAATAAACCGTCTACATTAAAAGTTTTAAAAAATAAATGCACATTAATCTTGTGAATAAAAGGGGGATAAAGCAATCATAAATAGAAATAACATAGGTTTGAGATTTATCCACCGTTTGTTAATAAATTGTTTTCCCCTATTTTTGCTAACCCATAACATATACTTTATAAAATTATGTCTATTATTCAACAGTTACGCGATAAATCTACAGTACTTCTTACTGGTTTTATTGCTTTAAGTTTAATTGGTTTTTTGGTTCAGGATGCATTTATTGGAAAGGCTGGCGGTGCTCGAGCAACCTCTTCTTCAGTTGGATCTATAAACGGTGTTTCAATTGATGTGCAAGATTATAACCAAAAGGTGAGGATGATGGAAGAATCTAATCGCCAACAAGGAAATCCTGCTAATGAACAAATGACTCAAAATATTATGGAGTCTGTTTGGAATAGTTACATTCAAGAAACTATTCTTCAAGAAGAAACCAAAAAATTAGGAATTGCCTTTACTGCAAAAGAAATGGGCGATTTGTTGTTTAGTGACAATGCTCCTCAAGAATTTAAACAATTGTTTACTGATCAAACTACAGGACAATATAATATTGACCAAGCTAAAACTTGGTTCAATAACATTAAGAAAAGCAAAAAAGCTGAAGACGTAAAATTGATCAATGATCAATTGATTTTGCCGTTAATAAACAGACAACTTTCAGAAAAATACAATTCTATTTTCTCTCAAGGTACTTATGTTCCAAAATGGTTGGTACAAAAGATAAATCAAGACAATAGCAGCTTTTCATCTCTATCTTATGTACAAGTGCCTTATGGGTTTATTGCAGATAGTACAATCATAGTTTCTGACAATGAAATAAATACTTACACTGCTGCACATAAAGAGGAATTTAAGCAACAAGCATCTAGATCTATAGCTTATGTAAGTTTTGATGCAAATCCTTCAGGTAAAGATTCTGCTGCAATTTTTAACCAATTAAAAGCTGCAAAGCAAGAATTTCAAAATACACCAGACAATAAAGCATTTGTAGTTCGCAATAATTCGGGAATACCTTTTTATGATGGTTATGTTTTGAAATCAAGATTGGCAATAGATGCAAAAGACAGTTTGGTAAATTTGGGTGCAAACCAAATTTATGGTCCTTATGTTGATGGTGGTTCTTATGCAATTGCAAAAAAAATCGAATCTAGATTATTACCTGATTCTATTAAAGTTCGTCATATTTTGATTGGTTTAGCAGATAGAAAAACAGGACAGCAATTGCGCACAGATAGTGCTGCAAAGAAAACAGCGGATAGTGTTTTCACAGCAATTAAAGGTGGAGCAAACTTCGCATTATTGGCAGCAGTGTTAAGTGATGATGAAGGAAGCAAACAAAAGGGTGGTGAATATGATTTTTCTTCTGTTGACATTGGAAGTTTGGCGAAAGAATTTGGAGATTATATATTTTACAAAAAAGCAGGTGAAAGAGATATTGTAAAAACAGATTTCGGTTATCATATAATTGAAATAATTAGTCAAAAGAATTTTGAAGAGGGTTACAAGATTGCTTATTTAACTAAAAAGATTGTTTCAAGTCAAGAAACAGACGATATATCTTCTACAGCAGCTACACAATTTGCTGGAACCAGCAGAGATCCAAAATCATTTGATGAACAAGTTATCAAAATGGGTTTAGCAAAAAGAACAGCGGAAAATATTAAAGAAATGGATTATGCTGTTTCAAATATGCCATCAAGAAGTTTTGTTAAATGGATTTATGAAAACAAAGTTGGTGCAGTTTCTGAGCCATTTGATTTTAAAGATAAATATGTAGTAGCAATAATTACTGGTGTATTTGAAGAAGGTACACAGTCAGCTGCACTTGCCCGTGTAATGGTTGAGCCAATTATCCGAAACCAGAAAAAAGCTGCCCAATTGTTGAAAAAAGTTGGAACACCTTCAACATTAGAAACAGTAGCGGCTATGTTTAACCAACCTATCAACAATATAGATACTTTGCGTTTTGCTGAGCAGTTTATTCCAAATCTTGGCCCAGAAACCAAAGTAATAGGATCTGCATTAAATAAAAGTATTGTTGCTAAGATATCAACTCCAATAGAAGGACAAGCTGGAATTTTCTTTATTCAAACCCGCCAAATTGGTGCTTTGCCTTCTTTTAACAATAGCGTAGAAGAACAACAGAAATCTATGATGCAACAAATGCGTCAATATGCAATGTATGGAAGTTTTGAAGCTTTGAAAAAAGCAGCTAAAATTAAGGATAAGAGAAGAGAAGCAGGATTCTAAATAGTTGTTAGTGAATTTTTTAATTAATAAAGATAGATTAATAATAATCCGGTTACATACTTTCAAACAGTTTGTGTAACCGGATTGTTTGTTTAATATGACAGACACAATTACAAATAAAGTATCAGAAAGCGGAATCATTACGCTGGATTTAGAAAATTGGTTTCCTAAAGACCCAATTGATTTGTTTGATTTGAAAGATTATCTTTTTATGGAGTTAATTCTTAAAGAGAAAGATTTCAGACAAACCTTAATCAACTTTGATTGGGAAATTTATAAAAATAAGAATGTAGCTTTATTTTGTTCAACAGACGCTATTGTTCCCCTTTGGGCATATATGTTGGTTACCGTCTATCTTCAGCCTGTTGCGAAATCTATTTATTCAGGAACAGTTGAAGAAATGAAAAAGGACATCTTTATTAGAAATATTCAATCAATAAATGCTGAAACCTATAAAGATGCAAGGGTAGTTGTAAAAGGTTGTGGTGATATAAAAATTGATGCTTATGCTTTTACAGAAATTACTAAATTATTACAACCACATGTAAAATCATTGATGTACGGAGAACCATGTTCAACGGTTCCTTTGTATAAAAAGAAAATTTGATAATATATAGATTTTATGCATTTATCAAGCATTTTTGTTGGCTAAAAATGCTATTGCTTTTTCTAAATCTTCTGGTGTGTCAATGCCAATTCCAGTGAATGAAGTAGAAACCATTTTTATTTTTACACCGTTTTCCAAGTAGCGCAATTGTTCTAATTTTTCAATTTGTTCAAGAACACTTAAAGGCCACTGTACAAATTCTAATAACATTGATTTTCTATAAGCATAAACGCCAATATGTCTTTGATAGGTAGTTGGAAAATCATTATTACGATTATATGGGATTACAGACCTTGAAAAATAGAGAGCATTATTTTCTTTATCAATTACAACCTTTACTATATTAGGGTTATTTATTTCTTCAATAGAGTGTAATTCGTGCATCATTGATGCCACTTGAGCATTTGGATTTGAGAAAACTTGAATTAGGTCTTTTAACGATTGTGGATTTATGAAAGGTTCATCACCTTGAACGTTCACAACAACATCTGCCTCCATGTTTTCAATAGCTTCTGCAATTCGATCGCTTCCACTTTCATGGTTTTTTATGCTCATTATAGCCTTTCCACCATTAGATATTATTTCATCAAAAATGATTGCACTATCTGTTGCTACAAACACATCATCAAATAAACCAGTTGCAACAGTATTTTTATAAGTTTGGGCAATTACTGTATAATTGCCCAACAATTGCATTAGTTTCCCAGGAAATCTTGTAGCTGCATAGCGTGCTGGAATTACAGCTATAATCCTCATTGTGTAATCAACTTTTAAAAATCTAATTATCTAAACCTAATATGAAGAACTACTATCTTTTATTAAAATATTAATTATTTAACATCAACGGCATCACCAACATCATTAATTCTTCTTCTGGCTCTTGTTCAGTTGGTTTAATAATACCCGCTTTTGATGAGGTAGACAGTTCAATGACTACTTCATCAGAACTTGTAGCCGACAACATTTCAATTAAAAACCGTGCGTTAAATGCAATTTGCATGTCTTCACCATCAAATTGACATTTCATTCTTTCATTACCTTCGAAACTGAAATCTACATCTTGTGAAGCCATTTGCAATTCAGAACCACTAATGCTTAATGCAACTTGGTTTGTACTTTTATTACTGAAAATACTTACCCTGCGTAAAGAACCCTGAAAATCGGTTCTTGAAACCTTTAATTTATAAGGATTATCTAATGGAATAACTACTTTATAATCTGGATATCTTGCATCAATTAATCTACAAACCAACTGGGTAGTTTTGTGCTCTACAAATAGATGGTTTGCTGTATAAGATACTTTTAACTCATCTAGATTGTCTGAAAGTGAGTTTTTAAGTAAGGTTAATGGCTTTTTTGGTACAATAAATGAATCATTTTTTGGACAACTTACATCTTTGCGTTTGTATTTTACCAATCTATGGGCATCAGTAGCAACAGTTGTAAGGCTATTTTCGTTGAGTTCAAAGAAAACACCCGTCATCGCCGGTCTTAAATCATCATTGCTAACTGCAAAAAGGGTTTTGTTGATGGCTGTTAATAATGCAGTTGATGTCATTGTGAAGGCATTAGGCTCTTCAGCAACGGGCTCTTTAGGGAAATTATCAGGATTTTCACCCATCACCTTATATTTACCGTTATCGCTGGTGATTTCAACTGCATAATTAGAATCTATAGTAAAAGTTAACGGTTGATCTGCAGTATTTTTTAATGAATCCATTAATATTTTGGCAGGAATACAAACCCTACCCGTTTCCTTTGCCTCAATATCCATGTGTATTTTCATAACAGTTTCTAAGTCGGTCGCTACAACTGTCAATTTATTTTCTTCAATTTGGAAAAGAAAATCCTCCAAAATTGGAAGTACGGTGTTTGCATTAATTACACCATTAATTTGTTGCAATTGTTTAAGTAATGCAGAAGATGAGACGATGAACTTCATAGAGAAAATGATTTACTTATATAAACAAATATAACACCTTAAAGAACAGAAATTGATTTTCTGATACAGAATTACACAAATGTGAAACAATATTTTTTACTATTTCCGTTTTATGCAAGTGATGTTAGAAAAATTATTTAAAAGGTTATTAAAAAAGGAAGTTACACAACCTGTAATATTTTTCGGAAGATATTCTGACAACAATAAAACCATTGAAAAAGTTAGAAAATGGACTGATGCTGAGAATTTCTTTCGCGAAAAAAAATACAGAGCTTGTGTGGACGTATTTTTTGAATACCTCAAAGATGATAATATTAAAAATATTCAAATTGAAAAAAGGCAAAAGCAATCATCTTTTTGTATTTACCAAGGATCTAAAGTAATTAGAGGCAAATATGATGAATCAGGTTTTTCTGCAGAAGTTCATCTGTTGAAAATGCAGCAGCCTTCTATTCCAGCTATGCGAAAATTATTAGAACAAAATTTCTTTTTATATTATAGCAGGTTTACACTTGAGGGAGAAAAAATCGGAATGCGTTTTGATACTGATATGGAAACTGCCAATCCAAATAAATTGTACTATGGTTTGAAAGAATTGGCAATCAAATCAGACCAGCAAGTTGATGTGTTGATTAATGAGTTTTCTCAATTGCAACAAATTGATAACGAACATCTTGGTAAAATTCCAATAAATGAAGTCAATGTAAAACTTGATTATTTTAGAATATTTATCAAAGAAACGATAGAAACAATTGAAAAATTGATCCCCGAAAAGCATGAATTAGCTATTTCGAATCTATTGTTGTCGCTTGGCTATAGATTAGATTATCTTATTATGCCAGAGGGAAAATTGCGACAAGATCTGGAAAATATCATAAGTATATTTTACATTAAAGAAGATAAATCTATAGCGGAGAGAAACCATTTGATGGTTGAAGCTTATCGAAATATGTTGTTAAGAACAAATGAGGAAATCATGCCGTATTTGTTCAGAACAAAATCAACCTTTTCAGTTGTAGCCCCTCAGCCTTTTAAATCTGTTGTTGAGCATATTCAATTGGCTATTGATAACACAAAAGGTTATTCAGACAAAAAATACAATGAAGCTGTAATGCAAATGCTTGAATTTGGTTTATCATACTGCCAATACTGTTACAGTTTGCCGCAGCCATTATCCCAATTGTTTCAACTTTTTATGGAAGTAAATTATCCCGATTATTTTATGGCTTTGGGTATCAGGAAACCATTATACGATAAGTTTACTAACATTTTTAACCAGAAAGAAATTGAAAAGAATATAAGTAAAATCACCAATGCTTGGATAGAAAAATACCCTAAACTTTCCGTTAAAATACAGCATTTTAAATACGATACTATTGGTAATTTTAACTTAAGTTTTTTAACGGCAATAATGCAATTGAATTTTGAAGGAAGAAAATAGATATTGATGGGAGAAAATACAATTCAACATATTATTGAGCGATTTCAACATTTGGTTATACAGATTTCAACACAAACCACTACTGGAACTGGGTTTTATGTTAAAGAATACAATCTGTTGGTTACCAATAACCATGTTGTGCAAGATGCTGCGGAAGTTAGTATTTCAGGGAAAGATTTTGGAAAAACAATAGCCAAGGTTTTATATACCGATTTGAAACACGATTTGGCATTTCTTAGTGTTCCGGAAGGTATTGATTTTCCAGATGTTGCACTTGGCGATTATTCACAAATAAAAGATGGTGATATTGTGGTGGCAATTGGTCATCCTTATGGATTAAATTATTCAGCAACGCAAGGTGTTGTGAGCAATGTAAATCGCATTAGGGATGGTTTGAGATTTATACAAATTGATGCAGCCATCAATCCAGGAAACAGCGGTGGACCTTTGGTAAATGATTCCGGTGAAATAATAGGTGTTAACTCTTTCATAATTAGGGGTGGCGATAATTTGGGTTTTGCATTACCAGTGAATTATTTAATTGAAGCTTTTAATATTTACGAACCTTTTGTAGGAACTGTTTCTACAAGATGCCCTTCTTGCGATATTTTAGTGTTGCCTTCAATCATCGATTCAAATAAATATTGTCCAGGTTGTGGAACTGAAGTTAGTCTTCCTTTACTAGTTGACACAGTTATTGATATTCCTGGTGTACCAAAAACAATTGAGGAGATTTTAATTGCTTTGGGAAGAGATATAAAACTTGCACGCAACGGACAAAACAATTGGGAAGTAAAAGAGGGTTCTGCTAAAATCAGAATTCATTACAATACTGATAGTTATTTTGTTACAGCTGATGCCTATTTGTGTAAATTGCCAACAGATGCCAATCAAATAAAAGCGTTATATAAATTTTTGTTAGAAGAAAATTTTTCGTCTAAACATTTGGTTTTGAGTTGCCACCTACAAAATATTGTATTATCCAGTTTAATTTATGATCAAGATCTTACAAAAGACAATGGTATTACAACTTTTAGCAACTTGTTCCAAAAAGCCGATCAATTGGATAATTATCTTAAATCTCAGTTTGGTTGTTTACCACGATTAGAAGAATAGATTATTTACTCGTTTTATATCAATAAGTTTCCTCAATTTTGGCAATATGCGGTATTCTGTTGAACAAGCTTTGCAAAAGCTTCGTCACTTTTGTGGTTATCAGGAAAGAAGTCATGATGAGGTAAAACAAAAATTATATAGTTTAGGATTGTATAAAGACGAAATTGAAATTGCGATTTCAGTATTGATTGAAGGTAATTATTTAAATGAAGAGCGTTATGCCATTGCTTTTGCCGGTGGTAAATTTAGAATGAAGCAATGGGGAAAAGTTAAAATTGAATACGAGCTAAAAACTAAAAAGGTAAGTGCTTACAACATAAAATTGGCTTTAAAATCAATTGAAGAAATCGATTATTTAAATACATTACAAGCTCTTACTCAAAAAAAGTGGGAATCAATAGCCCTAGAAGATGAAAAAATGTTTGTGAAAAAGTCAAAAATAACAACGTATTTATTGCAAAGAGGCTTTGAAAAGCAGATGGTGGCAGAAGCTATTGCATCAATTGTAGAAAACGAATCCTAATTTTAGGCAATTGGGAAAATTTTACAATTTATTAGATTGATGGAATGAAAAATTTGCAAATAAGTATAATTCAAGCAGATTTGGTATGGGAAAACAAAGCAGCCAATTTAAAACAGTTGGAAGAAAAGATTTTGCAATTACCATCAACCGAAATTGTGGTTTTGCCTGAAATGTTCAGCACGGGATTTAGTATGCGCTCAAAGGATTTAGCAGAAAATATGGATGGCGAATCTGTTCAATGGATGAGAACAATCGCAAAGCAAAAGAAAATCATATTAACTGGGAGTTTGATTATAGAAGAAGAAGGCAAATATTTCAATCGATTGATTTGGATGTTGCCTAATGGGGAATTGGGTTATTACGACAAAAGGCATTTGTTTGGATATGCAGGGGAACAAGAGCATTATTCTTCAGGAAACAAAAGATTGATAGCTTCAGTAAAAGGTTGGAAAATCAATTTGATTATCTGTTATGATTTGAGGTTTCCTGTTTGGATGCGCCAACAGAAAGATACTGATGGTTCTTTTGAAAATGGGCAATCAGAATATGATTTGTTGATTTGTGTTGCCAATTGGCCAGAAAAAAGAGTCCATGCATGGAGAACACTTTTAATGGCAAGGGCAATTGAGAACCAGTGTTATGTTGTTGGCGTAAATAGAGTTGGGACGGATGGGAACGGAATTTATCATAGCGGAAATAGTATGGTTATTAACCCGCTCGGAGAAATTATAGTTGAAAAAGCACATGAAACCTTTGAACATACCCTACAACTCAACGGCAATTTGCTTTCTGAAATAAGAACTTCATTGCCATTTTTGAAAGATGCCGATCAGTTTTTGTTGCTTTGATTGATTGACAATATTGATTTTTCTTCAATTAATGCAATTGCTTTTTCTAGTTTTAAATCTCGATTGTTTCGAACACCCTCCGCAGTTGGTGGTACCAAAACATCCGGTAAAACACCCCTCCCAGTTTTTATACCATGCTGGAATTGCACAATCCGAAACAACGGCATCCGAACCTTAATTCCCGTATTGGGTAATCTTATATCTGGAATCATAAGTCCATTATTACCATAATCTCCTCCTCCAGTTTCCTCACCCACTAATGCAACATTGGGCAAGCCTTTCACAACATGTGCAAAAAGTGTTGCCGCAGAGAAACTTGGACCACTTATCAAAACATATACATTCCCATCAAAAAAATTGTGTTTTTGGGGTTTATATGTATGGTTTTCAATATATCGAAAATGAAAAAGTTGATCTTCTTTTTTGGTTGTAAGCAATTTAATTGCAGTAGAATAAAAAGCTCCATAACTGAAATATGCCGAAAACTTTCCTATACCTCGGCATATAGCAACCGCAGTATCAGCAACTTTAAAATTATAAGGTACTATATATCTCGATAAACTAGCATAATGCTGCACCGCCCCTCCGCCATTTAACCGTATATCAATTATTAAATTTCTAATTTTTTTCTCTTCCAATTGGGAGAAACAATTTTTAAAAAATCTAGACAAGTGGTAACCCTCATCAAATGTATTTAAGGTTAACAACGCATAATTCTTAGATTCATTAAAATGAATAGATCTTGCTTTATCTAATTTTGAATAGTTAAGTTTAACTACTGGCGAATCTGGATTGGTTAAAGGCTTTGGTATTTTTTTAATCTTTTCAGGATAATACAATGGTATTGAAGTAGATTTCTTTACAGTGCCATCTAAATAATCAATTACATATTCGGAGCTTAACCCTATAATATTCCTATGGTAATAAGGAAACGCGGAACTTAATCGGATGTAATTGTAGGTGTTTGAATAACCATCGGTTGGCAAATAGGGTAACATTTTTTTAGTAAGTTCATTTGCATTTAACCCATTGATGCTATAAACCTGTGTGCCCTTTTTTAAAATAGAATCTTTTTTATTAACATTACTGGTAACAATCATTGTATCTCCCCAAATTTTCAGGTAAAGAGGAAACAATGGCGGAAGTGAATCCCTCATTTTTTTATTGTACCACTTTGGATAATTAAAAGATGTATGCCCGCAGCGAAGACTGGTAATAATTGGAGCTACAATATGAAAACCAAATTCTTGAATGGTTAATGGACGAGAAATAGAATCTCTATAATGGTTATACAATTGGTTAAAACTGTCTTTCGAAATGTATTCATTCAAACCTGGATGAAATCTTACTACAATATCATGCAACACATCAAGGTCTTTTTTCAGTTCAATGGGTTCAAGTTTTTGTGATACATTGTGTATGGTAGAACAGGAAGTCCATAAAAAACAGAAGATGCAAGAGATAAACAGTAATCTTATTAATTTAATCATGCAAGAATGGATTACCAAAAGAAGAAATTATTCAATCATTTTAAGGTAGGTGAGTGAATATTTTTTTCCGACGATATAATGTGGTTTATACAATTTATGTAAAATCCAACCAAATGCGGCAATACTTGTGGAAGTTACAATGGTAATTCCATTTATTGGTTCTTTTTTGTTAATCGAATTGAAGAGGTGTAAAAATGTATAAGCTGTTCCACCAATCATAAAAATGGTTCCATTTCGGATAAATCCAAAGCTACGGGATGGTTTTAGAATCCATTTGATGTCTTTATAATGAAATTTTAAAGTGTACCTAGTTACTGTATCTATAACTGAAAAACCCCAACGATCATAAGCCCTTCTTAGATCGTATTGTTCTACAAAAAGGGAATCGTGCATCATTTTTTTTACAATTCCAGAAATTGTTTGTCCGGAAACATCTCCAAAAACAATTGAAGAACCTGGCAAAAAGGTTTTTACGGTTAAACCTTTTTTATTGTGGAGCGACAAAAAATCAGAAGGTTGAGCATTCGTTTGAAGATGCACACAAAAGCAGATTAAGAAAAGTATAATAGAATTTCGAAACATTTTGGTAAAGTAGCTTTACATCAAGCAAAAAAAACGTTAAACAACAAGCCTAGTCCAAACAATACAAGAATAGAGCCTGATATTTTGTTTATCAACACAATATGCCTTGGAGTTAACTTTTCTCTTATTTTTCCAGCCATCATAATTTTTATCAAATCTGCAATAATATTCACAATTAAGCATATTGAAAAAATTATAGTACGTTCAGACAATGTATTGGTGGCTGCAAAAGTGGTGGCATTGATTAACCAGAATATAATTACCCCAGGGTTTAGTGTGTTGATTAAAAAACCAGATAATGCAATTTTTGTAAAATCTGAAGTACTAAATTTTTTAAGAAGGTCATTGTCTTCGGCTAATTGTACCTTTTTAAAAAAAATGTAGTAAACGCCCATTATCAATAAAAACAAGCTTCCAACAATGGCAATAGTATTTTTATATTCAAGAAGATAAGACACCATTCCAGAGAAAAAATTACTAAGCAATACCAATACAATATCGCTTAACCAAACGCCTGCAACAAAACTTAGCCCACCTTTAAATCCATTATTAATACTTTGTTTTATTATAGTAAAAATAACCGGACCAACCGATAAGGCAAGAATTAAGCCCAAACCAAGCCCTTTTAGAATGGATGCTGTCAAATCAAATATTTTGAGATAAAAAAATGATAATCACTTTTAAGCAATTCATATATTTTTTTGAGTAGCAATAAATTGAAGCCAATCTTCCAAAATTTTTCCTTTTAAAACTCGTGGAAATTTATGTTGACCTCCAATTTTACCGCGCTGAGCCATAAATTCCATAAAAACAGCTACTGGTAATACTTCAACAATTACATCTTTCAAGGCACTCTTTCTTTCTACTGCATAATCGTCGTTGAGTTCTTTTAATGTATCATCAATTTTTGATTTCAGCAGTTCTGTATTTACGTTTTCATCAGAAGCTATAAACCAATGGTGTGCGAAGAAATTATTGTGAGGAATTCCGGCAACAGTAAATTCTGTAAAAACAATATTCATTTCTTCACTAGCAATTTGGATAGCCTTGTTCATGTTGTCAACGCTAAGGTGTTCGCCAACTAAACTTAAAAAATGTTTGGTTCTGCCGGTAATTATAATTTCGCAGCGTTCTTTGTTTGTAAAACGGATGGTATCACCAATTAGATATCTCCAAGCCCCAGCAGATGTACTTAATAAAATTGCATAATCACGACCTTCTTCTACTTCGTCAATTGTATATGCAATGGGTTTTTCTATAATATTACCATCATGATCAAAATTTGTATCGTCAAAAGGTACAAATTCAAAAAATATATGTTGGTTGGTTACCAACTTCATGCCGTCGGGGTTTGGACGATCTTGGTAAGCTATAAAACCTTCAGAAGCAAGATAAGTTTCGATATAGGTAAGCGGACGAGCCAATAATTTTTCAAATCCCTTTTTGTAAGGATCAAAAGCAACACCACCGTGCACAAAAAATTGTAGATTAGGCCAAATTTCATGAATGTCTTTAACTTTGTAGCGATCTACAATCATTTCAACGCACATCTGAATCCATGCGGGAACGCCAACCAAGAAACCAATGTCCCAATTAGGGGCTTCAGCAACAATTTGTTCTAATTTAAGATTCCAATCGCGTTCTTTTGCAATTTGTTTACCTGGTTTGTAAAAAGGACTAAACCAAAAAGGTGTTTTTTTTGCGGTAATGCCGCTCAAATCGCCGGCATAATAACCTGGACCCTTCTGCAAATCTGTACTTCCCCCTAACATCAACATTCCCTTACCCACATTTTTCCAATTTACTTCTTCATAATTAAGCAAAGAAATCAATTGCTTAATCATGGAAATACGGTTGCCTTTAATTAAATCACTAGTAATTGGAATGTATTTACTTGCAGATTCTGAAGTTCCAGAACTTAAAGCGAAATATTTTATTTTTTTGGGCCAACAAACATCGGCTTTTCCATCGAGCGTTTTGTGCCACCACTCTTTGTATATTTTATTGTAATCGTAGCAGGGAACCAACTCTTGGAACTTCTTACTAGGATTTTTATGAAATAAAATACTTAGAAAATTAAATTGTTGACCAAATTCAGTGTACATAGCCTTTTTCAGGAGTTTTTTTAAAACCCTGAGTTGTTGGCGCTTCGGTGATTTTTTTGGGATATTTAGCGCTTTTGCAATAGAAGTCGGTAAATTAATTTCAATCAATGACATTCGATGCAATATATAAAAATTCAGTGAAGTATTCTTTAACTTTTGACTGATTTATCTCCATTGAATTCCTTTTCTTATTATTTGAAGGTCAATTTGGGGAGCGTATGATTTTGCATATAGTTCATCCAATTTATAGTTTTCATCATTTAAAGGCAATTCTAGCTTTGCAGGAAATCCGTTTGTACAGATGATACACTCTTTTAATGGAGGTAATCCTGAGGTTTTTGAAAAACCGCAGCTATAACCCACCCAAGTTTTTTTTCCAATAAAAACCAATACGGCATTTAATAATAGATTTAATGGTTTTTTAACAAAAAATATTAATATCAATGCACCCAACATTATCAAAATAGCTATTAAAACATCCAATAATCTTTTTATCCTTTTAAAATGTGGTAAACTCAAATTATAACTACTGTTTTCTGAAATGGTATTTCCTAAAGAACTACTAGAATCACTGCCCACAATACTTTTAGAACCATTGGCTGAAATCCGCATTCGAATACCGAAAGGTTGAA
>CAMBYC010000027.1 GCA_945871875.1 Sphingobacterium thalpophilum | reverse complement strand
AATTGAGATGATGAGATTTGTTCAATTGAGAGGGAGCTATTTTTACTGAAACTATAGACATTTCCACCAAATAAAGTATCTTTTAATACATTTCCATTTGCCATCATGTATCCATAAATTACTGCTTGCAAATAGGGATCAGAACCACCAACAGCATGGACTACATTTTTCATCCAACTTCTGCCTTTTACACTATTGGGTAAAGTTTGGTTAACATTTTCGTATTGTTTTACTTTTTGAAGGTAATTATCAACCTCATCGCCATTAATTGCTGAAATTCTTCCAATAGATATATCAGAAACCGGATCAAAATTTTCAGATGCTAATTGATTGTCAGAACCTGGAGTCCCAAATGTAGGCACCAAATTCAATTCTTCAACAATTGGCATTGCTTCATTTGTTCTGTAGTCAGTGTAAAGTACTCCCCTTCCAATCAACAATACAACTTTTGGTTTTACTGCAAAATTATTCTTAGCATAACTTATGAAGTTTTTAACAGCTAAAGGATGCCCCTTTATTCCAAATGCAAATTGATCAATCAATTGATCCATATCAAACACTTTGGCAGTGTATCCACCACCAGTTGTGGAAGTTCTATAGGCTCTGTAGGCATCAACTGGATTTCCGTTACTACTAGTATACAACCTAGGATTTGAGATTATCAAATAATCTCCTTGATTTGCAGTATTTCCAAAATTTTTAAAAACTCGTTGTTGTAAACTAGTTATATTATATACTTTGGAAGGCAATGCATTTAACATCACCAATTTTCGAGAAACTGCAGAAGGCAATAAAGCGAATTTGAAAGTCCCTGGATTAGATGTATTAGCAATGTATTTTTTGTTATTGGTTAAATCTAACAAAATAGGTGGAACTCCCCCATCTTCAAAATACACAATCTCTAAATAATTCCCGTTTGGTGCTGCAGGTAGCTCAAAAGGAAATTGAGACAAACCACCAAAATTAAAAACCCGTGGATAAGTTAGACTCAACTTTGAAACAACAATTCTATCTGTTGAAGCACCTGACGTTGTTGAAATCTGAAATTGTTCGGAAGCATTTTTCAAAAAAACACTAGTCGGAACATTTACAGTTTTACTGTCTTGATTAAAATATTCTAACGGTGACTCTAGTTGTATATTTCCATTTATCGACACTTTATAGTTTCTAAAGTTCATTGCATTTCCAGAAACACTTACATTCAATTGGGCTGAAGGACCATTCTCATTAATGTATAAATAGTTTAAAAAATTAATGGGGGTAGAAGGCGAAATATCAGCGCTAGTCCACCCCTCCCCTGCTTCATAAGAAGACGAATAAACATATTCTCCTACAACAGATGCATAACCTGGATTTAGCTTTTGCTTTGTATTAAGGTTGAAAGTATGTATGAAAAAAGGTTCTGGTTGCAAAGTATTGCCTGCTATATCATTTGTTTGGGATACAATTCTCTGTGGTGTGCTTTTTTTGTTGATAGTAAGATAATAAGCGGAAGTATCTGTTTGTAAGCTCCAAAGATCATTTTGCTGATTGATTGGATTTTTATACAATTTACTATCAGGTTTTCCATCATTTTGTTCACCATAAAATTCTAGATAATCTGCATTAGAAAAAACTCCAGATGCAATAGATGTAAAAATTGGAATCTCTTTTCCATTTCTCCAAAGTTGAAATTGTTCAACAGATGTAGAACCCAATCCAGCTGTTTGCAAAGTAGCAGCAGAAATCCTATACAATCCGTTTGCACCAACTTTAAATTTATAATAGGTATTTGAGTAATCTATCCATTCATTATTATACTGTGCATTTACGCTGAAAGCGAAAAAAATACAACAGAAAAGAAACAATACTCGCTTCATGGTGGTTTGCTTTAGTGTTTTTGGATTTTCTTTTTAATCATATTCAATCTAACAGAAAAAATATGAGTATATAAAGGGTTTGATTGATTTGCAAGATTAGTAAAGGCATAATCGATTGCCATGTTTTTTAATTGGAACCCAACTCCCACGGCAGGTTGGTAAATCCATACTTTTTTTAGATTTAAAGTATCGCCATCGGAAAGTGCCTTTTGAAAATTATTAACTCCACCCCTAGCAAAAATTATATTTTTGTAAGCTAGTTCAACGCCCAATTTGGGGTCTGCACTTACCGGATTTGCACTTAAAAGTACGTTTCGCTTGCCATCAAAAGTAAAATCAAGATTTGCTTCGGTTAATAAATTAAGATTTTGATTGATTTTTAAATTATATCCTGCACCAAAAATAAGTCTAGGTGCAGTAAGTTCTGTTGAT
Source organism: Sphingobacterium thalpophilum (assembly GCA_945871875.1). Classification (GTDB taxonomy): domain Bacteria; phylum Bacteroidota; class Bacteroidia; order Chitinophagales; family Chitinophagaceae; genus Pollutibacter. The sequence goes on along the minus strand of CAMBYC010000027.1, from coordinate 28,166 downwards.
TTTACTGGTATATCATTGTTTGTTAAATACAAAACTTCTTTTTCCTTGTCGGTGAATTGAAAAGACCAAGCATTAAAAGTGGTTGTTACATCTCGTGCTGCAATTCCAAGTTTCCAATTGTTTTTATGGTATTGAATACCCGCATCAATACCGAAGCCCCATGCAGAAGCGAACGTTCCTACACTTCTTCTGATTATCTTGGCATTTACACCAAAACTCAAATTTTCATTTTCTGTTTTTTTTACAACTTGGGCATAACTCAATAAAAATGCATAATCGGCGGAAGAAAAAGATCTAATATTATTATAGTTAATAGATCCATCAGGCTCCACAAGAAAAAGAGTATTTGGAATATCATCTACTGCAAACCTTAAAACCGAAAGAGCAATAGTTCTCTTTTTATCTGTTAATGGAATTGCCAAACTAGCAAAGTCGTATTTACCAATTCCAGCGAAGTAATCGGCGTGCATAATGTTTAAGACTGGAGCATCCTTTATTTTGGTTAACCCGGCTGGATTCCAATATCCAGAAGTACCATCTTGGATTGAGGCAATTTGTGCCCCACCCATCGCTAATCCCCTAGCTCCAGCACCAATATTTAAAAATTCATTTGAATATTTTCTGAATTGAGCAATTGAATAACTATGAATTGCAAAGCAAAGCATAGATAAGGTTAAAATTTTCAGTGGTTTCATCTAGAATATTTCGGTTTAGCAAATTTATCAGATTAAATTAATAAACCATTTTAAATTAACAACATAAATAAGACTCAAAAATAAAATAGTTCAACTTTTAATAACGTCTGCATTTAATCTATATTGCCTTTCGCTAAACCCGAATTCTTAACTACATTTGCCAAAATTCTACAAAATGACCTTAATTGATGAGCTTTCGTGGCGAGGAATGGTACAAGATATAATGCCAGGCACTAAAGAGCAATTGGAAAAGGAATCGGTAACTGGCTATATTGGGTTTGATCCAACAGCAGATAGCCTACACATTGGTTCATTGGTGCCTATTTTATTATTAGTTCATCTTCAAAAAGCTGGCCACAAGCCGGTAGCATTGGTTGGTGGTGCAACGGGTATGATTGGTGATCCTTCTGGGAAAAGTGAAGAAAGAAATTTATTAAGTGATGAAATTCTTCAACACAATATAAAGGGTATCAAACAACAACTTGAAAAATACATCAATTTTGATGAAAGCATCAGCAATGCAGCTCTTTTGGTAAATAATTACGATTGGTTTAAGGATATTTCTTTTATCCAATTTTTGCGTGATGTAGGTAAATACATTACAGTCAACTACATGATGGCAAAGGATAGTGTAAAAAAAAGAATTGAAGGGGAGACTGGAATCAGTTACACAGAATTTGCTTATCAATTAATGCAGGGCTACGATTTCTATTGGTTGTTTCAAAACAAAGGTGTGAAACTTCAAATGGGAGGCAGCGACCAATGGGGAAATATTATCACTGGAACTGAAATCATTCGTAAAAAAACTGGTGGTGATGCATTTGCATTTACTTGTCCACTCATTAAAAAAGCAGATGGCGGCAAATTTGGAAAAACAGAAAAAGGCAATGTTTGGTTAGATCCTGAAAAAACATCCCCATTTCATTTTTACCAATTTTGGTTAAACGCAACAGATGCAGATGCTACACAGTGGATAAAAATATTTACTTTTCTAGAAAAGGATGAAATAGAAAGTATTGTTCTTTTGCATAATGAAGACCCAGGAAAAAGACTGCTTCAAAAAAGAATGGCAGAAGAAATTACAAGATTTATTCATGGCCAAGAAGAATTAGAAAAAGCTATTCAAACAACAGAAAAACTCTTCTCAGGCAATGCTGCAGAAAACATTAAGGATCTTTCTGTGGAAGAACTTTTGAATTCACTTGAAGGTGTTCCAGTTGTAGATATGGATAAATCAAAAATTGAAGCAGGTTTAGATTTGGTTACACTTCTAGCCGAAGCAGGAATTTTTGCAAGCAAAGGGGAAGCAAGAAAAATGATTGTTGGTGGTGGTGTAAGTTTGAATAAAGAAAAAATTAGTGATGCGAACTTAATGATTGACAATAGCTTTTCTCTCCATTCAACCTATTTATTGGTACAAAAAGGAAAGAAAAACTATTATCTAATAAGATTTATTTGATTCCACTAATCACTTTCCACATTTCCTCAGCAACCAATTTATTTCCTGCATCATTTAGGTGAACCCTATCTGAAGTAAGAATTCCAGATTCTTTATTATTAGAGTTGTTGGAAATGTTAAATTGTAGAAAAGCCGAACGCAAATCAATTAGTGGCAAATTTTCAAATTTAGCAATATTTCTAATGGCATTGCTGTATTTATTTAAATCGCCATCCAATTGGTTGGAAAAATCTGTTCTTTCTCCAATAACTGCGGGTGTGCAAATGGCTATTTTAATATTGGCTTGCTTTAGCTTTTTAATAATAGCGAGGTAGAATTTATCAAATTTATCTGCATCTGTTCCTGTTCCAGAAGATTGTTTGTGCCAAACGTCATTTACGCCAATATAAACAACCACAATATCAGGCTTTTTCATCAAAACATCTTCTTCCATTCTTAAATACAAATCATACACTTTATTTCCACCGATTCCAGCACCTTCTAATTGATAGTTTTTATCAAATCCTTTTGAAGACAACATTGAATTCAACAAATCTATATATCCACCGGGTTTAACACCAGCTTGTGTGATAGAATCCCCAAAAAAGATAACCCTTTTCTTTGTTTGCATAATAATAAAAGAAGAAAATAATGTAGTTAAGATAATCGAAAGAAAAATTAATTTAAATGGCTTTAGCATAATAATAAGTTTTGTTAAAAATATAGTATGTGGAAGATATAAAAAAGTAATTTGTAGTTAGTAATTAGTAATTAGTAGTTAGTAATTTGTGACCACTAACCACTAACTACTAACCACTAACCACTAATTCAATTACCTTTACACATTAGTATGATAAATAAAACGCAATCAATGTCGGTTTCTGATAATTTAACGCTTGAACAAATTGAATCAAATTGTTGGCAAATGTTATTAAAAGGAGTTGATGATAGAAACAATTTGATGCACCAAGCTGTAGTATCCAATGTTGAAGGCAATACTTCAATAATGCGGACGGTAATCCTCCGGAGAGTTGATAGTCAAACTAAAAAATTATACTTCCATACAGATTATAGAAGTTTAAAAGTAGCTGCTATAAAAAATACCGGCATTTTAAGTTGGTTATTTTATGATCAAACCCAACGTACACAGATACGCTTAAGTGGTTCTACCATTGTTCATCACCAAGATGAATATTGCAGAACACATTGGGATAAGACGCCCCATCACAGTAGAAGAAGCTATATGTTTCATACTGCTCCTTCTACCCCATTAACTTCAGAAGATTATGGAATGAGCGATAAATTAATCACATTCAATTATACACTTGAAGAAAGTGAAATTGGTTTTAACCACTTTGCAGTAGTTGAAACAAGTGTAGATTGGTTAGAATGGTATTTTACACACCATACTGGCAATAAAAGAGCTGAATTTAATTTTCAAAATGCTCAAATCACAAAAGCGAGTTGGCTTATGCCCTAAAAATTGGTTACCCAATAATTTTTATTTTATAATTAATTGTACCACATAATATAAAATTGATGGGCAAATTAAACAACCCATAGCAGTATGGAAAGTTGCTGTCAATGCACCATAGGGTACCAATTTAGGATCTGTAGCAACTAATCCAGCAGACACCCCGCTTGTTGAACCAACAAGACCACCAAAAATCATTGCAGTCTGTGGATTGTCAATCCCTAACCTTTTTGCAACAAATGGGGTGATAATAGTTACAAAAACAGATTTAATTACACCAATTGCAATACTTATAGCTATAACGTCTGAACTTGCCCCAACTGCAGCCCCAGTAACTGGTCCTACAATAAACGTACATGCCCCAGCGCCTATAGTTGTAACACTTTTAGCATCTGTGTAACCCATTGTGTAAGCAACTGCCCCGCCAACTAAAAAGGCAATTGACGTACCTACAAGCAAACAAAAAAATCCTACCCAACCTGTTTTTTTAATCTCAGTAAAACTTGCCCCAAGTGCAGTAGAAACAATAGAAAAATCTCTTAACATTGACCCACCTAAAATTGCAACTCCCGAAAATGCAGGCAAAGATGCTATTCCTTTTTCTTTACCAAAGTAAGCTAAAACCAAACCAATCGAAATTGCAATTGCAGCCCCTGGAATTTTATTATTCGTAAATTTCTTAGAAACAAAATAAGAAATTGCCATAATTAACCCAACCAATAAAAAAGCAAACACCAAGCCATTTTTATCTAATAACTTAATTAAATCTTCCATAACATTTAATCAACTTTTTTTTGGCTCAATGAAGAAAAAACGGGAATTAGCAAATAACATGCTATTGTGGCAAAGATTCCAACTAATAAGGCAACCCAACCTCCAGTTAATGCAGCCTTTACGTTTTGTGAGGCCGACATAGCTACAACAACTGGAATATACATCTTGCTCCAAAAAAGAATGCCACTTTCTGTTTCTTCGTGTAGAAAGTTTTTCTTTTTAAGAAAATCATACATCAATATTAAAAACAACATTGCGAAACCTACTCCACCTAAATTTCCATTTAGATGGAATAGCTTCCCCAAATAATCTCCTATAATATGTCCTGCTAAAAAACACCCGGCAAGTATAGAAACACCGTAAATCTTCATAATAGTTTGTTGGTAATAATTGAATAATTGCGTTAAAAATATACAAAAATCACCAGCGTACTTCTAATATGACTTAGTTTTCACTTTTTTCCTTCTTTGCTTTCTTTTTCTTTTCTTTGTTTTTATGTCTTCCAGTACCATCGCCATCATCCATTTTACCACTTTCTGGATCTAGACTTTCTAAGACAGCCTGTAATCGAATTTGTGCTGCTAAAGCCTCGGCACCTTGCTTATCAACTGCCACCAAAGGTTCTTCAAATGGTGCATTAGACATATCAAAAAGTTCACCCGCTCTATTTAGTTTCCATTTGGCTTCTCTTGCATACCAATCGCTACCCAACTCCATAAAAATCCAATCTCTCGGTTTACCTTTTTTTCCCAAAAGGTTTGGAGCAAAACTGCGCCCATCTATAATTGTACTGTCTGGCAACTTTGCACCTGTAATTTCAGAAAATGTTGGGAAGAAATCGCTTCCATCTATTAATTGACTTGAAACTTGTCCACCTTTTATTTTACCAGGCCAATTTGCAATCATCGGCACCAAACTGCCGCATTCTTTCATGCTGCCTTTTTTCCCAGAAAGTTGCTTTCCATTAACAGTAGACTTTAGAACTGCTTCAGCCGATGTTCCATTATCGCCCATAAAAAACACCAAAGTATTTTCTCTCAAATTCATACTATCTAAAACATGCATTAATTTACCAACCAATTTGTCCATATAAACAATATTGTCGGTAAAAAAATCTTTACTATCTGGCTTACTGTCTGGTGTTGCAATGATTTCCCCATGCACATGAACCATAGGATAATAAGCAAAAAATGGTTTCTCTTTGTTTGCCGAAATAAATTCTACTAAATGGTTATGCATTAAATCAGGCATATATTCACCAACTTTTAGCACTTTATCTTTCCCGTTAATTGAATAGTGGGTAAGCTTTTGCTGATCTGTGCTCGTATATATGCCGCTTCCTTTGAATCGCAAATAATCATCATACCCAAAATCACTTGGGTCAAGCGGCAATTGACCCCACTTTCCAATTGATGTAGTAACATATCCTGCAGCTTTTAAAACTTTTGGAATCATAGTTTCTTCAGTAGGTTTCATCAATCCAGTTTTGTCTTGATTCATTGCACCTGTTCTGAATGCGTATCTACCTGTCATAATTAAAGCCCTTGATGGTCCACACAAGGGAGCCGTATAAGCATTATTGAATTGAATTCCATTTTTAGCTAACAAATCAATATTTGGTGTTTTAAAATTATCTGAACCATAACTGCCAATATTTCCAATACCCAAATCATCTGCTAAGATGAAAATAATATTAGGTTTTGAGGTTTTTTTAATGGTTTTTGAATTTTGTGCCGCCGCTCCTAATCCAATAAAAGCAAGAAATAGAAAACTAAAGTATTTAATCATTTCATCAAAAATTTAAAAATTGTTGTGCCTCGTAGTAAATAATCTGATTACAATTTTATAATAAATTATTTAATACTTAGAAAAACAATATTCTTATAAAGGTTATTTTAAGTTGGCTTAGACAATTCAAGTTTCAAAAAGTTTATTCAAATGTGCAGTTTGTTTTTAAGACAATAACATCTAAAAATTGTTGATACCTACACAATTGAAAAAATCATTTATAAATGTAAATATATTTACATCAATATTTTATCACTTATAAATTTTTATTGGATTGAAATAGTGCAAAAAACATAATCAAACTTTTACCAAAAAAACATGTTCGTTCCAAAATTCCCTACTTAATTTTCTTAAAGCTGGATTCATTTTAGAAGAAGGCAAAGGCATTGCCAAAGAACCAGGGAACCCTGTTATAAATAAATAATTATTTGTTGTTTTTTTTAAGACGATAACAAATTCATTTGTTGAAGGCAATAATGAAACATTCAAGTGCAGCAATTTATTAGAGCGATTGTTTGAGCTATAAATTTGTTCTTGTTGAATAGGGGTAAGATTTTTTTTAGTTACAACGCCAACATTGCCAATACCATTTGGGAATAGTACTTCAGGCATTTTTCCATATAATACAATATTTTTATTTACTCCTGTCGATTGTTCAAAACCAATTGCAAAAACTTTTTCTAAAAGTGTTGGAATATCATTAGCAAATGAAGAATAAAATCTAGAGCCAGGCAAGTTAATCGCATCTGAAACCTGTTTTTGGTTGTAACCTTTAGAAAGCACCTCCTCAATTAAAATTTGAGGATTCAATTCAAAATGCCTTAACATGTGAAATTGGGTGGCTACACGAAATGTTATTTCAGATTGCTGCATACAGAAGAATCAAAACAAAACTATGCTGATATAAGAAGAATATTTTCTCTAACTATTAAAATAATTTAGAAAAAATTAAAATTCCCTAAAAGATGAAATATTTGAAAATATGTAATTTTTAGATTATTGTTTCCTTAATTACGCATTCTAGTTTAGTTAAATCAACTGAAATATTGGCTACATCATGCTCGGGATGGTCACTATCACACAACAAATAGTAATATTTATTGTCTGTAAGCCTCGACAAATTATAAAACATCCAGAATTTATTGTTGTGGGCTTTCAATTCTACAACAGATTGATTAGGTTTTAAGAATAAGATATTTGTAAAGCCTGCTCCATGACTGGAAACCATGATGGAACATTCGCTTAACATTTTTATTTTTTCTTTCAGTGTATATTCTTCAGCATAAATTACTTCGAAATCATACTTTTTTAGCAATTGGATAACATCTGGTTCATTTAAAATTTTTCGTTTGAAAGCCTTACGCCTGCTAATGTATATTCTCCTATGAGGATTATTATCTTTAGATATTCCTACTTTTTCTTGAAATTGAGTTTGTAAGGAGAAAATATGTTGCTTGTTTAAATTTCCTTCTTTACCTCTTGGCGAAACCATTAACTTTTTAATTTTAAGCACCTTACTTAAATCATAATAAGTTGGATTTATTCCAAATATTTCAAATATCTCAGGTATAAAACCAGTTTTTTTCAAATTAGATGGTATGAAAATGGGCAGATTCGGATATCGATTGTGAACATGAATAATATCTGGCAACATCTCGATAATAAAATGATAATAATTTTGTCCATATTCTTGTAATCCTAAAAACCCCTCTTCAAAATAAACTTTTTTAGCAAAAATAGACTTTATTATTGCTGTAAGATATTCGCCAAATTTTACTTTTCTGTCATAAATATGAATTGTAAATTCAGTTGAGAACCGGAAACCACTAAAAATAAAATAATTTGAAACGGATACATTTTCTAAAATATTACAAGAACCCTCCATTACTGATTGTTCAAAATGATTTTTTTCAAAAAGATGCATATCTTTTTGCTCAAAATTTTCAGGATAAGAGAAACTATTGCTGCATTTTTCAAAAACTATTTCTTTCGATAATACTTTAATATCTAAAAGTTTTTTTGCCATATATCTGATTACAGATTGCATTTTTCTTGATTATTTATATATTAAAACATTACTGGAAATAACGAAAATTATTTAGTTAGATTGCCTTTACTGCTAACATTATATCATCAAAAAAAATTGAAGTTATAATGAATTTTATTTTAACATCATTGAAATTAGCTCCCCTTTTGAATGGATATCTAATTTTTTGTAAATTTTTTTTAAATGTTGATTAACTGCAAAAGTGGTGATATAACTCCTTTCTGCCACCTGTTTATAAGACAATCCTTCGCAGAGCAGCTTAACTATTTCCTTTTCTCTAAAGGTTAACTTTTCCTGAATTTGGTCTTGATTAGAATATTGTAATGTTGTGAAAAAATCTGCAATAATTCTCTTGCTTATATATCCACCAAATTCTATAACCTGATTAATCGCATCAATAAAACATTGCCGAGTGTCTGATGAAACCAAATAGCCATTTATGCCCATCCTAATTACGTCTAAAACTATTTTTTCTTTATGTTGACCGATCACCAAAATTGTTTTTATACCAGCGGTAAGTTTTTTAAAGAATTCAAAATCCAAGATTTTATCTTCCCAATTTGGCAAAAACAGAATAACAATATCAGGAGGATTGCTTATTGCCATCATTGCTCGGAAATTTAAAAAGTCGTCAACACGAAATATAACTTTCATACCTTCACTTTTCTTAATTTCCCATTCATACAATGATATCAATCTTGTATCTAGTACAAATAATCCTATTCCAATTGCAGCCATTTTTTAATAATTTTCTTTACTAACAAATTTTTGTAAAATTTTGCAACTACCATGATAAACGTTCAATATATAGATTAAATTATCTTCCTACACATTTTCAATACAGCAAAACTACTATTTTAAGTAATTGACCATTTTTCGTAATTTAAACAGTTTATTTTTTGAAACCAATATCTTATGGGGAATTTATCAAAAATTGAAACGTTTCCTATTGATTGTTGTATTTTTATGTATTGTTATGCTTATGAACAAAACTTCTGCCTTTTTGCTGTTTTTTTTTATGTTTTCTGTTAGTATTCAGGCACAACTGAAAACTGCACAAATATCCGGAAAAATTGTAGACGAAAATGAATCACCTATACCCCATGCAACAATAGAAATATTAGGTAAAACAGTTGGTAATATAGCATCAGACAGCGGCATATTCTCTATACAAGTTTCTGCGGGGAAGGCTATTGCATTAGTATTTTCTGCTGAAGGATATTATATCCAACAACGTAATTTCTTTCTTAATATTAATGAAAAAGAACAGGTTTTAATTCGTTTACAAAGAAAAAAGAATACACTTGAAGAGGTTATTATTACATCAACAGCCGATAGAAAAGAAGCAGGTCTAATTAGAATAAATCCTAAAAATGCACTTAATCTGCCTTCCCCAAGTGGTGGAATAGAAAGTTTGATTAAAATTTTTGTTGGTAGCAACAATGAATTGACGTCGCAGTTTTCAGTTAGAGGTGGGAATTATGATGAAAATCTAATCTATCTTAATGATTTTGAATTATTTAGGCCATACCTTGTAAGAAGCGGCCAGCAAGAAGGATTAAGCTTAATCAATCCAGAACTAACTGGAAAAGTTAATTTTTATAATGGTGGATTTTCCTCTCGATTTGGTGATAAAATGTCAAGTGTGCTTGATATTCAATACAAAAAACCGAAACAATTTGGAGGTTCTGCATATTTAGGATTGCTTGAGCAAGGTTTTCATATTGAAGGCGTTACATCTAAAAACAAACTAACCTATTTGATTGGGGCAAGAAACAGATCTAATCAAAATATTTTAAGTGCACAAGAAACCCGAGGTGCATATATTCCTAAATCTGCAGACATTCAAGCACTTTTAACATATTCTATAAACCCGAAATGGCAGATTGAAGCTTTAGTTACCCATTCTGCAACAAAATTTACCCTTATACCTGAATCTTCTCAACTCACTTCATCTGTCTTTTCTCCATTTTTTAGTGCTAATTTAGGTTTAGACATCTATTTTGAAGGAAAAGAATCGGATCAATATAGCACTTCAATGCAAGGTTTTTCTGCTATTTATCAACCAAATTCAGCAATAAAACTGAAATGGATGCTAAGTCATTTTGCAAATGAAGAAGCCGAAAGATATGATATTACCGGAGCTTATTTATTTGGCGAACGCAACTTTGATAGATCTAAGCCAGATTTTGGTTCTATTACCAATGCTCTTGGATCTGGTTTGTTTCAACAATTTGCACGCAACCAACTCTCAATTAATAATATTACAGCGGCTCATAAAGGACAATTTTCATACAAAAAGAACCTTTTAAATTGGGGGCTCAACGCAGATCAATCTGTAATAAATGATAAATTAAAAGAATGGGAACGCCAAGATTCGGCAGGATATACTCTACCTTTTACTACCAATCAACTCACCTTATCCAAGGTACTTCAAAATTCAACCAACTTAACCGTAAATAGATTATCTGGCTACATCCAACAAAATATGCCCATTGGCGATTCTTCTGGATTAACTTTATCGGCTGGAATTCGCTTCAATTATAATAATCTTAACCAAGAATTCTTGTTGTCACCCCGTATTCAACTTTCTTACCAACCCAAAAGCAGCAAAGATATTATCTGGAAAATGGCATTAGGGTCTTACAATCAACCCCCATTTTATAGAGAATTGCGCCGCTATGATGGATCCATCAATACCAATTTAAAGGCACAACGCAGTTGGCAATGGGTTTCTGGATTTGATTATCAATTTAAAGCTTGGAATAAACCATTTAGATTAAGTTCAGAAGCCTATTTAAAAATAATGCATCAAGTTGTACCTTATGATATTGATAATGTTCGCATTAGATATTCAGGAGAAAATTCGGCAAAAGCTTATGCGGCAGGAATTGAAATGCGCTTAATTGGAGAGTGGGTTAAAGATGCTGAAAGTTGGATTAGTTTGGGTTTCATGCGTACACGTGAAAACCTCAACAACGATTATTATTACAATTATTACAACTCAGACGGCAAATTAATTACTGCCAAAACCGATAACCAAGTAGTTTCAGACAGCACGAAACAAGAAATGGGCTGGCTTCGTCGTCCAACCGATCGACTATTAACCTTTGGAATGTTTTTTCAAGATTATCTCAGTACAAATAAAAACTTCAAAGTACATCTTAATTTTCTAGTGGGGTCTAATATGCCATACAACATTCCAAATTCTGTAAAATATAGAAATGCACTAGAAATTGACCCTTATATCAGGGCAGATATTGGATTTTCTGCTTTGTTAATTGATAGTGAAAAAAACAACAGAAGATCTCATGATCCCTTTAGAAACATAAATAGTGCTTGGTTAAGTTTTGAAATATTTAATATGCTCGATCGAAGAAATACAATTTCTTATATGTTAATAAAAGATTTTTCAAACACTATTTATACACTTCCAAACAGACTAACACCAAGATTACTTAATATGAAACTTTTAATCAGGTTTTAGTTGAATTTTAAGGGTGATAGATTTAAAAAATTTTACAACAAATAATATTCAAAATGTACTTTATTCGAAGTAAAACAATAACATTGTATAATATCAAAGTAAAAATATATTTTAAAAAAATTAGATGAATCAACCAACTAAAAGCAGGTATGTTATTTAATATTAACAACTATTTTTAACTTTAATTAGACATTTTAATACAAGAATTTAAACTAACACCTTTGACAGAAACCATCATCAACCTTGACACCGTTAATCCTATTGAGTTTTTTGGCGTTAACAATGGGAAATTAGATTTATTAAAGAAAAAATTCCCACTTTTAAAAATTTTAAGCCGAGGCACTCAAATTAAATTAAGTGGAGCTCCAGACCAAATTGAAATAGCCAAGGAAAAAATTGGATTATTGGTTCAATACATTGAACGCAATGGACAAATTACTGAGAATTATCTCAACCAAATTATGGGTGGAGAAGAAGCAGAACCTCAAGATAATTTTGCAGAAAAACACCCCAATGAAGTTCTAGTATTTGGGCCAAACGGAAAATCTGTTAGAGCAAGAACCCATAATCAAAAGAAAATGGTGGAAGCATCTGACACAAATGATATCATTTTTGCTATTGGCCCAGCAGGTACCGGAAAAACTTATACTGCAGTTGCCCTTGCAGTAAGAGCATTAAAAAACAAACAGGTTAAAAAAATTATACTTACTAGGCCAGCTGTAGAAGCTGGTGAAAGTCTTGGTTTTTTACCAGGCGACCTTAAGGAAAAGATAGATCCATACCTCCGTCCTTTGTATGATGCTTTGGATGATATGATACCTGCAGACAAATTGAGTTATTATATGACCAATAGGGTAATTGAAATTGCACCTTTGGCTTATATGAGAGGAAGAACTTTGGATCATGCATATATCATTTTAGATGAAGCACAAAATGCAACAGATTTGCAAATCAAAATGTTTTTAACCCGTATCGGATCTAATGCCAAAGCGATTATTACGGGAGATATGACTCAAGTAGATTTGCCCAAAAATCAACGTAGTGGATTAGAAAAAGCAACACGAATCTTAAAAAACATTGATGGCATTGCCCATATTGAACTCGATGAAGAAGACGTGGTGCGTCACCGATTGGTAAAAGCTATCATCAAAGCTTATGATAGAGAAAAAGTAAAAGAAGATGCAGCATACGAAAAAAGATAAAAAACCTTATGAAAACAAAATCACTTCTTTTAGGATTTCTTTTAATAGTAATAGTCAGTTTTGCTTGCAAAAACCCTTCTGGATTTAATAAACCAGATGATAGTTTAGATGCTGGAAGAGAATTTATTCGAGCCGTTTTGGATGGAGATTACACAAAAGGAGAATTGTACATCTTGCCTAACGACGAAGATATAAGATTGTATAAAGACTATACAAGTTTTATGAAAAAACGTACTGGTAAGGAGTTAATTGATTTAAAACAATCCAATATTATTATCAATAAAGTAGAACAAATCAGTGATTCGGTTACAATTATTAATTATTATAATTCTTCAGTCAAGAAACCAGTTGATATAAAATTGGTTTATCAAAATAAAGAGTGGTGGGTTGATTTTAGCTATACATTTTCGGGCAACCTTCCAATTGTAGAATAAATGATTAAACAATTGTTGTTTGTAGGTGCAGGAAGTGCTATGGGAGGTATTTTACGTTTTTTAGTTTCTAAGGGCTTTTCTCAATTGGCATTAACCAATTTCCCAATTGCAACACTAACTATTAATTTTGTTGGCAGCTTTTTTATAGGATTGTTTTATGCGATAAATGCAAAACAAACATGGATCAATCCAAATGGGCTGTTATTCTTGACTACAGGTATTTGTGGTGGATTTACAACATTTTCCACATTTTCTTACGAGAATTTACAATTATTGAAATCCGGACAACCATTACAAGCATTTATTTATATTTTAGGAAGTATCGTTTTAGGGCTATTAGGCGTTTTTTTAGGTGCTAAACTATAATGAACTATATTTTCAAAGTCATTTTAAACAATAAATGCAACATATTATAGTTACTTTAGAATTTAGATAGCTAAAAGTTGTTTTGTTTATCTAAAAATCAAATAGATTTTTTAATATTTTTAAATGGAAATAACTAATAAAAAGCCCATGACATTACAAGTAATTGTTATTTTAATCATTATAGGATTATCAGCTGGAATCTTGGGTGGATTAATTGGTATTGGAGGAGGAGTTTTAATTGTACCAGCACTTGTTTACTTTCTTGCTTATTCACAGCAGCAAGCACAAGGAACTTCTTTAGGTTTATTGGTTTTACCTGTTGCTATTTTTGCAGTTATGAACTATCACCAAAAAGGATTTGTTGATTTTAAAGCTGTTGGTTTATTGGCAATAGGTTTCATAGCAGGTAGTTATGCTGGTAGTAAATTGGCAGTTTCTCTTCCCCAAGAAACCTTAAAAAAGGGTTTTGCAATTTTTATGATGATTTTAGCAATAAAACTTTTGTTCTTCGATAAAAAATAATCCAAATTCTTCTTATAGTTATATTTGATTGGAGTCATGGAAATTTTAATTTTCAGCATCTATAATTCACAATTTTTATAGATATTTAGTATATGTCCAATCAATTTTCAGAATATTCAGATCAGGAGTTGCTAGACTTATTTTATAAGGATGGCGACAATTTTTGGGTTGGCGTTCTTTTGCAACGGTATACTTTACTCTTATTGGGTGTTAGCATGAAATATCTTAAAGATGAAGAAGAAGCAAAAGACAACGTTCAACAAGTAAATCTTAAAGTTTTAATGGAATTGCGCAAATATAAAGTTGAATATTTCAAAACTTGGTTATTCAGCGTAGTTAGAAACCATTGCCTAATGCGTTTAAGAGGTAAAAACAAGAATACATTAGAATTGCCAGTAAATCTATCAGAATTGGGTTCAGAAGAAAATTACTCAATTCAACAACACATTGAAAAAGAGCATTTTATACAAGAGATGAAATTTGCAGTTTCAAATTTGCTTCCAGAACAGAACAAGTGCATTACTGAGTTTTATCTCAACAAAAAAACATACCGTCAAATAGCTGAAGAAACCAATTTCACAATGATGCAGGTTAAAAGCTACATTCAAAACGGAAAAAGAAATTTAAAAACACTTTTACAAAAGAAAATCTCCCATGAATAAGCAAAATAACCAATCAGAAAAACCAGAAAAAAAGCTGGAAGAAAAAGATATTATTGCTTATTTGGAAAACCGTCTTCCAGAAGAAAAAACCTATTTGCTCGAAAACGAAATCAATGATTCAGCCTTTTTTGATGAAGCTATGGAAGGATTACAGCAAATAAAAAACAAAACTGAAATTCCTGTATTGGTTCAAGAAATCAACTTTAGATTAAAAAAATCAATTAAAAAGAAGATATCTGTTAAACTTCCACAAATTTTTATAAATAACCAGTTGTTAACAATTATCACAACAATCGCCATTTTATTACTGGTTTGTATTGGATTTCTACTGTATAAAATGTATACCTCATTTTAACAATCTAGAACTTTGAATTTATTTTTATGTAGGATAAACTTAAAAACTTCAAATACGGGTAAATGAAGTGATTAGGTTTTTATGCTGTGGGAACAAACCAATCAATTTATCTCTTTCTGCCAATTCAAAATCTAGAAAATCAAAACCTGGAGCAACTGTACAACCTACAAAAGAAAAACTTTCGTTGTCATTTGGTGCTGATGCAAACCATGATCCTGCCTTTACCACTGCTTGAAAAGACTCTCCATTAATGTAATTGTTTCCCAATCTTATGATTTCAAAGTTACCATCTACATCAATTACATAAATATTTAATGCATCACCAGCATAAAAATGCCATAACTCATCACTTTTTATGCGATGGAAAGCAGAAAAATTGGTCTCATTCAATAAAAAATAAATAGCCGTGGATACAGCTCTAGCACCGTCAAAATCACTTGACAAGAATTGCCCTTCAATTGACATTGAAGATTTGTAAGTTTGACGATAATAACCACCTTCAGGGTGTGGCAACAAATTATAAAACGAAATCAATTGTTGTACATTATCCTTAATTGCTTCCACTTTTATTTCAAATTTTTTATAACCTTTTTTAAAAAATCAAACACCACAATTATTTATTGGTATTGAATATAAACAGGACGAGGTTTAAGCTTAATGAGATCTGTAGGGGTCATCAATTGATGAGGTACATTTTTCAAATCATTTTTATAAAATAATTTGAAACCTGTGAACATAACAGGTTCTTTACAAATAAAATATTTATAAGAATCAATTTTTTGAGAGGGATGACCCCATCCGTCCATGTGCATAACCAATTGAACCTCAGGAACTTTTTTTATCAATTTAGCATTTGTAATCATTCCTTGAGTAAATCTATGTACAACAAAAACTTTCGGAGGAAGATTGTTTTCTTTTACCAAAGTAGCGAGATAATCAATAATGTAATTAATATCTGTTGCGTCTAAAGAACCAATTACTGAACCTGGTTTATCTCCTGTTTTCATGCTAAATTCAGGATCAATACCAAAGTGAATGTTTGGTCGCTTTAGATAATCTTTAAAATTGGGTAATTCTTTTTGAACGGTACTTAATCCAACTTGAACATCTAAAAACACAATTGCATTAATTTCATCTGCCATTTTTATTACCTTATCAATTTGATTGAAAGGCATTCTCAAACGATACATTCCATCGGCACCTGCACTTCCTTGTGCTGTAACAGCAATATAATGCAATGCAGGTTGTACAGGAGTTTGAGGGTCTGCTAGTTCCCACTTTGCTATTTCTGATTGTAATTTTGCAAACATCTGTGGTTTTGGTAGCTCACCCAATATTCCCATTCGTGTTGAATACAAATTACCATAATAAGCTACAATACGCTTGTTTGGCAAAATCGCTCCTGGCAAAGGATATGGCCCATTTTTGAACCATTTCCCTGAACTATCGCCATTTAACATATGTAAAATCTTTGCTCTATAAGCTGCAGAATCCAATACTTCTACAATCTTTTCTTGTTTGACTTTAGGTGCAAGAGTATCTGATGTATTTTTTTTAACCAATTTTCCCTTATCCACACTTCCTATTCCTTGGCAAGAAACCAATGAAGTTACTATGCTCAAAATATATAAAAAATTTATCATCATCGTCATCTATTTGTGTTTTGGCAAAGATATTTAAAAGCTATGCCAAAGCGATTTATTTACTTTTAAGTTTATATATATTTAATGGTTTCTAAAAACGACCAACCCATCAAATACATCAACCACAACTGGTTTAGATTTGTCTATGGAACCTGATAAAATTTGTTTCGACAATTCATTTACAACCAATTTTTGAATCAATCTTTTCAATGGACGAGCCCCATATTGTGGATCGTAGCCATTTTCTGCAAGAAAATCAAGCATGTAGGGTGTAAAATCTAAGGTTATACCCGATTGCATCAACAATTTCTTCAAGTTATTAAGTTGAATCCCTATTATATTTTTAATCTCCTTTTTTAATAGAGGCTTAAACATAATGATTTCATCAATACGATTTAAGAATTCTGGTCGGATTGTAGCCCTCAAAAGTTCAAGCACTTTAGCATTTGTTTGTTCGGCAACTATATCTAGATTTTTCTCACTCGCATTTTCAAAACTTTCCTGAATAATATGACTGCCGATATTACTAGTCATAATGATGATGGTATTTTTAAAATTTACCAATCTGCCTTTATTATCAGTCAATCTACCATCATCTAGCACTTGTAAAAGTATGTTCCAAACATCAGGGTGAGCTTTTTCAATTTCATCAAGCAGTACTACGCTGTAAGGTTTTCGGCGAACGGCTTCCGACAATTGTCCACCTTCTTCGTAACCCACATAGCCGGGAGGAGCACCTACCAAGCGAGAAACGGTGTGCTTTTCTTGGTATTCACTCATATCAATCCGGGTAAGCATAGATTCGTCATCAAAAAGATAAGCGGCTAAAGCCTTTGCCAATTCCGTTTTACCAACTCCAGTAGTGCCTAGAAAAATAAAAGATCCAATAGGTTTTCGAGGATCTTGCAACCCCGCTCTACTTCGCCTAACCGCATCTGCAACAGCAATTATTGCATCTTCTTGTCCAATTACGCGTTCGTGTAAGTGTTCTTCCAAATGAAGCAACTTTTCCCTCTCACTTTGTTGCATTCTAGAAACTGGAATACCAGTAGCTTTTGCAACATTTTCAGCAATATCATCAGCATCTACTTCTTCTTTAAGCAATCTTTTTTCACTAATTTCAGACAATTGTTCTGTAACACCGGCAATAAGTTCTTCTTGTGTTTTAATTTTCCCGTAGCGAATTTCAGCAACTTGTCCATAAGCACCGTCTCTTTCAGCACGTTCAGCCAAAAGTTTTAATTGTTCAATTTCAGCTTTTGCTTGTTGAACCTTTTCAACCAATTCCTTTTCATTTTTCCACTTAGACATTAATGTATCTCGCTCAACAGAAAGATTGGCAATTTCAGTAGAAAGTTCTTTTAATTTTTGGTCGTCATTTTCACGTTTGATTGCTTCCCGCTCAATTTCGCGTTGGCGTATCAAGCGAACAAGTTTATCCAACTCTTCTGGCATCGAATTCATTTCTATGCGAAGTTTTGCAGCACTTTCATCAATTAAATCTATTGCTTTATCAGGCAAAAATCTATCGGTGATATAACGTTGAGAGAGTTCTACGGCAGCAATAATTGCTTCATCTTTAATTCTAACATGGTGATGGGTTTCATAGCGATCTTTCAAACCCCTCAATATTGAAATTGCGTCTTCAATAGATGGCTCATCGATCATAACTTTTTGAAAACGACGTTCTAGAGCCTTATCTTTTTCAAAATATTTTTGATATTCGTTAAGCGTTGTAGCCCCAATAGCCCTTAATTCACCTCTTGATAAAGCTGGTTTGAGGATATTGGCAGCATCCATCGCACCCTCACCCCCACCGGCACCTACAAGTGTGTGGATTTCATCAATAAACAAGATGATTTCACCATCACTTTGAGCCACTTCTTTAACCACACCTTTTAAACGCTCTTCAAATTCACCTTTATACTTTGCACCGGCAATCAATTGCCCCATATCCAATGCAAAAATAATTTTGGATTTAAGGTTTTCAGGAACATCACCATTAAGAATGCGCATAGCCAACCCTTCAGCAATAGCTGTTTTCCCTACGCCGGGTTCACCAACTAAAATTGGATTGTTTTTAGATCGGCGAGATAAAATATGTAATGTGCGTCTAATTTCCTCATCTCTACCTATAACGGGGTCAAGTTTCCCCAAACGTGCCATTTCAATTAGGTTTTTGGCATATTTATTTAAGATATTAAATTGGGTTTCTTGGGTTTGAGAAGAAACGGTTGATCCCTTTCTCAACTCTTTGATTGCAACAATTAGTCCTTTTTCAGTTAACCCAGCATCTTTCAATAATTTTGAAATGGAATCATTTCCTTGAACAATTGCCAAAAGCAGGTGTTCGGGGGTTACAAATTCATCACCAAAGGTAGAAAGTGTTGAACCAGCCCTTAAAACAATTGAATTCGCATCTCGGCTGAGGGATTGTGCGGGTTCCGCAGAAGATTTGGGCAAGCGGGAAAGTTGCTCATCCAATTTGGTTTCAACTAAATTAACGGTAACATTGTTCTTTTTCAGAAGATATTCAACAGGAGAATCCTCCTGGGTTAACATGGCTTTTAAAATGTGTTCAACTTCAATTGAAGGGTTTTGTGCATTAAACGCCAATTGTTGGGCTTGTTGAATAAGTTCAGTTGCTTTTATTGTAAAGTTTCCTAAATTCATAACTTATAATTGTTTGACACTTAACTTGCATCAAATTCAAAACCAAATACAGAAAAATAGAAACTATGGCATATTGTACACAAAAAAACTGCCTAAAAGGCATAATAGCATTGAGCTTCATGTTATTTTTTCAGTTTGTGAATGCACAAAACTTTTCAGACGCAGAAGATTTTTTACTTAACAACCAGAAAGCTTTTGGAAAAAATCTAGTGGTTTTAGTAACCAAAGATGGAAAACCTTTATATAAAAAGGAGCTGGGAGAAGATATGACTATTAAATCAGCAATCAATGCAGGGGAATTGAGCCAATGGTTTACTGCAGCAATGGTAATGGTTTTGGTAGATGAAGGGAAAATCTCTTTAGATGATCCCATTGCAAAGTATGTCCCAAAGTTTTCAAAATACATGAAAGGATATATCACTTTTAGACATTGTTTAACCCATACAACAGGTTTAGAAACAGGAGGATTGTCGTCTAAGAAAAAATACCCCAATTTAGATGAAGAGGTAGATACTTATATTACCAAACGCGATATTATAAACAATCCGGGAATGGAGATTTCGTATGATAAGATGGGATATTCAATAGCTGCAAGGGCGATTGAATTGGCTACCAAAAAGAGTTTTGATAGAATTACATCAGAAAAACTCTTTAGAGCTTTGGGTATGCGTGGCACCTCATTTTATAGAGAAAGTGGGGAAATAAATCCATTTGACGGAGCAGTAACCACTGCAAATGACATGATGGTTTTTATGCAAATGTTGCTTAACAATGGGATGTTTAATGGAAAAAGAATCCTCAGTGAAAAATCGATAAACGAATTATTAACCATTCAATTTCCGAAGGCAGCAATTAAAATTAAACCTACAGAGAAAAAATCATCAAGTATTGGTTTGATAAGTTGGATTGATGGATCTTTCAAAGACAAGGGTGTAGAAATTTCACAAGGGTTAAATGGCACGAAAGGTTATATCAATTTTGCAGAGAAAAAAGCATATTTGATAATGGTAAAAGAGGATGGTGAAAAAATTGCGGCATTAGCAGACGCTTTGGGAAAGAAATTATGAGTTAACAAAAATTAAAAATTAAGGGAGAAAAGATAAGTGTGATAAATATTTCGGCATATATAAAGGCTTTGGCAAAAGAAGAAGGGTTTATGTATTGCGGTATTGCCAAAGCTTTGCGGTTAGAAGATGATGAGCGAAGGCTGGAAGAATGGTTGAATAAAGAGATGCATGGGAAGATGGGCTATATGGAAAATCACTTTGATTTGAGAGTTGATCCTACAAAGTTGGTTCCTGGAGCAAAGTCTGTAATCACATTTTTAATGAATTATTATCCCAAAGAGCAGCAAATGCAAGATGTTCCCAAAATTGCACGATATGCTTGGGGGGAAGATTATCATGAGGTGATCCGTGCGAAATTAAAAACTATACTGTCAAAAATAGAGGAAAAAACTGGAGAAATAAATGGAAGGGGTTTTGTAGATTCTGCACCTGTTCTTGAGCGTGCTTGGGCGTTGCGTAGCGGGTTGGGTTGGGTAGGTAAAAACGGAAATTTGATTACAAAATCTGCTGGATCTTATTTTTTTATAGCTACACTAATTACCGATTTGGCTTTAGATTATGATGATCCATATGTTAAAGATTATTGTGGAAGTTGCAATCGATGTATTGAAGCTTGTCCAACAGACGCTATTTTACCAAACAAAGTAGTTGATGGGAGCAAGTGTATATCCTATTTTACCATTGAGCTTAAAGATGCTTTGATTCCGAAAGAAATGCAGGGTAAATTTGGAGATTGGATGTTTGGGTGTGATGTTTGTCAAGAGGTTTGCCCTTGGAATCGTTTTGCAATTCCCCATGATGAAGAGAAGTTCAAGCCAATTGTTGAAATTTTAGAATACAGTAAAAAAGATTGGGAAGCTTTAACAGAAGAAAGTTTTAAGAAAATCTTTAAACATTCACCACTAAAAAGAAGCAAGTTTGCTGGAATACAAAGAAACACTAAATTAATTGGGAAGTAGGAATTAGGTATTAAGGTATTTTTCTTTTTATCAATGCCCTTGATTCCTAATTCTTAATTCCTAACTCCTAATTCATTTAGTGTTTTCCTGTTGCGGCAAGGTAACGCTCCGCATCTAAAGCAGCCATACAACCACTCCCGGCGGCAGTTACAGCTTGGCGATAAATTTTATCTTGTACATCTCCGGCAGCAAAAACACCTTCAATATTGGTTTTTGAAGTTCCTGGAATGGTTTTGATATAACCCGCTTCATCTACATCAATAAACCCTTTAAAGACATCTGAATTTGGATGATGCCCGATAGCTACAAAAAAACCACTTATGGCAACAGTTTCTAAAGTATTGGTTAAACTATTTTTTATTCTAACAGCCTCAACTTTTTTATCTCCAATAATTTCATCGGTTGATGAATTCCAATACATTTTTATATTAGGTGTATTCAAAACTCTTTCTTGCATAACTTTTGAAGCACGCATTTGACTACTTCTAACCAACATGTGCACAGTAGTACATAATTTACTTAGATACAAAGCCTCTTCAGCTGCTGTATCTCCCGCACCAACAATGGCTACTTCCTTTCCTCTAAAGAAAAAACCATCACAAACAGCACAAGCACTAACTCCATATCCATTTAAACGTTGCTCGCTCTCTAATCCCAACCATTTTGCTGTAGCACCAGTAGAAATAATTATGGCATTTGCAGTTATCTCTTTTTCATCATCAATCCACACAGAAAAAGGTTGCTTCGAAAAATCCACTTTGGTAACCATACCAAAACGAATATCTGCACCCATTTTTTTTGCCTGCTTCTCAAAATCTACCATCATCTCCGGTCCCTGAACTCCATCAGCATATCCGGGATAATTCTCAACTTCAGTGGTAATGGTTAATTGCCCACCTGGTTGAATGCCTTGATACAATATTGGATTAAGATTTGCTCTTGATGCATAAATTGCAGCTGTATATCCTGCCGGACCAGATCCTATTATTAAACAATTTGTTGATTCCATTTCTATTTATTTTTTCTACACTTCTAAAAAAGATTTTGCATAGAACTTTCAAAATTACGTTATGATTTTTATCTAGCTAAACAATTTTAGCAAAATTGTATTATGTGGATAATTATCACATAATCATCGCATAATTATTGTTTTATATTGAACGGCATATCCTCCAAAATAACCCAATGCCCCATTTGAAATATTACCCGTAACACTAGTTGGAGATGAGAAAGGATTTCCAATACTTCGAGCGGTATATTCAAATGTTTGCCAAAAATCAAAATTCGCCTTGTCAATATTGCACAATTTTATAGTTGCCGTATCTCCAACTTTAAAATAACTGTCTGATGGTATTGTGTTGCTATTTCTATCCACTCCCCTACTAACTGGAACAATATATGTAGTACCATCAATTAAATTGTCGTCAAAAACAGAATTAAAACCGGGATAAAATGGTTTACTATTCGCTTTGGTAAAATAGCGAATATAATCCCCGTAGCCTTTTTTATCTGTTGCCTTTATAATCATATTTGTATAACCGGAATCACCGAAAAGTCCAGGAGCTTTTTCCCACCAAATGGAATCTAATCTTCGTGTTGTATTAGGAATTGTTGTAATAGATGTATAAATTTTATTTCCATCCGCAATTTGCAAAGTATAGCTGGTGCTTAATTTTCCTAAAATAGCTGTGTTAGGATCTTTGGGGTTGTTGGAATAGAAATACAGAAACGTTCCGTTTGATGCTGGAATTGAATCTTCCGCCAATATATGCGTTTTTATTCCATCAGAAAGGGTAATTTTTGCCTTGTGTACAAAAGAAGATGCTAATATTTCTGGCGTAATTTTTGAAAAATAACCCAAACTTCTACTTAAAAATACCATTGGCGGCTTTCCATTTTCGATGCTAGCATCAACTACTAAAATTTTTTCTGCAGAAATCAAGTCAATTGAAATGTCCTTCTCACAGCTAGATAACAAAAAAACAAAAAATACTAAAAAACCTAGTCTCATATTATTCTATAAACAACTTAATTCACAATTGGTTGATATTTATTTGAACTATTCTTAAACTTTCATCCGATTGATATATTGAAAAAAACAAAAAATAAACCTTGAATAATTTTATCAATATTGAATTTGTGCACCTATAATTTTTTAAGTTTTTGTTTTGCCAATTCATTTCCTTGATCTGCAGATTTTTTATACAATTTTTTTGCAGATTCTAAGTCAATCTTAACTCCCCAACCATTTTCATACATCTCAGCTAATCTATATTGGGCGTTGTAATTATTTTTTTCAACGGCACTTTTGAACAATTTCATTGCCGCAGCATAATCTCGTGGGCAACCTTGACCAATCAAATATAATTCACCTAAATTAAATTCGGCAAAAACATTACCCTTTTCTACCGCTTTTTTATACCACTCAATTGCCTTTGAATAACTTTGTGTAACCGCATTCCCATTTGCATAAAGTAATCCTATATGAACTTGGGCATCATCATTGCCTTGATTTGCTGCTTTTTGAATTAAATTAAAAGCTTCTTTATTGTTTTTTGCTACTTCCTTACCATCCAAATAGAATAACCCCATTGCCAATTGACAATACGGGTTTTCTTGTAACACGCCTTTTTTATACCATTCTATTGCTGCAGGAATATCTTTTGTTACACCTATCCCATAATGCAACATGTATCCTGCATAATATTGACCATAACTATTTCCTTTCTGAGCAGCCCGCTGATAACTTTTAAAAGATTCGGTATAATTTTGTGCAACCCCATTGCCATAATAATAAAGCCAGGCAAGAGCGATTAGAGCATCGTCATTATCATGTTGGACTGCTTTTTTTAACCAAGAAAAAGCTTCTTTGTAATCTTGAGGTACACCCGATCCCATCGTATACATCATCCCTAAATCGTATTCTGCGGAAGGGTTTTCTTGCTCAGCAGCTTTTCTAAACCATTTCAATGCGGCTATAGTATCTTTTCTTTCTCCTAAACCGTTTAAATAGACTTGCCCTAATTTATATTGACTAAATGCAAATCCTTTCTCGGCTGTCTTTTTAAACAATCGGTTGGCTTCGGCATAATCCTGTTTTGTACCATATCCATTTTGAATCATGTTGCCTAGATTGTATTCGCCTTTGATATTACCCATTGCCGCAGCTTTTTTGTACCATTTTATGGCTTCTTCATAATCTTTTGTTACGCCATCTCCATTTTGATAAATGGTCCCTAATGCATTGATTCCATCCGCATTTCCTTGATCAGCAGACTTTACAAACAGTGCTAAACCTTCTATAATTCGTTGTTGAACACCCAAACCGTCAAAATACATCCTACCCATATAATATTGTGCCGTAGGATTTGCTTTCAACAAATCCATTGAAAACCTTTCCATTGCTTTAGTATATGCCTTTGACTCAAAAAAAGCTACACCTTCAGTCAATATTTTAGTTTCCTCAGAAGATACTATTTTAACAATATCGGGGCAACCTCCATTGGCGAGTGTTCCATACTGTGTAGGACATTTATCTATGTTATCGCCAATGCCATCTCCATCTGCATCATTATTTCCTGATGGGGGATACAAACTTTTGGCTTTATTCCAACCTTTTTCTACCGCTAAAAGTCTAAGTTCTCTTGGTGGATGAGTATAAGAACCTTTTTCACTAGTGGCTAAAAACGCAGATTGTGCCTGTGCAACAGATCCTTTCATTAAATAAATTATAAATCCAGCTGTTTCATCGGCTTCTAATTCCATACTTCTTTGAGTTGCATCTGGCAAAGGATTTAATAAGTGATTATTGATATGGTGTCCTAATTCATGGGCTAATATGGTTAACGCTTCCCAATCTTTTGTAGATACTTTTAAAGTCGCATTGATGGTAGCATTAGTAAATTGCAGTTTTTTTACTTGTCCAAGATACATTGGATTGTATAAAATATAAGGCTTCCCTTTATAAATGGTTGCTTGACAATTGCTGATTTGAGAACAGTTCATAATAACATACCGATTCTGTACGCCTATTTTATTCAGCATTTCAGAAATTAGGTTTTCCACTTCTTCTTCATTAAGGAAATTTGCAGATGCTGCACAAACGGTGGGATCTTTTTCCATGGCACCAGAAAAAGTGGTGCCCTTAGTATTTTGTGCTGATGCAGTTAACAAAAATCCAACGAACAACAAATAACAAATAAAAAGAAAGGGTGCAACTTTTAATGACATAAACCAAAAAGATATAATGGTTGAAAATAATTGGAATTTGGATGCAAGAAAATGGGGCCCGACTGTTTTGGGTGAATCAAACTAGTATATTATTGATATTCACTTGAACAGTTTTTCACCAATTTAAAATTATGAAAATTGGTTGAAAGAATTTTGAAAAAATAAAAAACCCCGCAATTTGCGGGGTTTATATAAGTTATTGAAGATTATTAACCTAAATATGCTTTCAAAGCATTGCTGTATCTTGCTTTTTGTAATCTCTTAATTGCTCTTTCTTTGATTTGACGGATACGCTCTTTAGTAAGATCGTATTTTTGACCAATTTGCTCAATGGTTACACCATTTTCGCCATCCAATCCAAAATAAGCATTCACGATTTCAGCTTCACGTGGACTCAATGATTTCAAAACACGACGAATTTCGGCACGTAAAGAATCCTTCATTACATCATCATCAGTATCATCGCCACCTTCAAGCAAATCGCCCATTGCTACGTCTTCAGCTTCATGAACTGGAGCATCTAAAGAAGTATGACGAGTATTGCTTTGAAAAATATTGTTGATTTCAGTTTCACTCATCTCAAGAATGTCAGCCAACTCTTCTGTAGAAGGTTCACGCTCATGCTCTTGTTCAAATGCCATATAAGCTTTATTTGCTTTGTTGTAAGTGCCAATCTTGTTTTGTGGCAATCTTACTAAACGACCTTGTTCGGCCAAAGCTTGTAATATAGATTGGCGAATCCACCAAACTGCATAAGAAATAAATTTAAAACCTTTGGTTTCATCAAAACGTTGAGCTGCTTTTATCAATCCTAAGTTTCCTTCGTTGATTAGGTCACTCAATGATAAACCTTGGTGTTGGTATTGTTTTGCTACGGAAACCACAAACCTAAGGTTAGCTTGAACCAATTTGTTCAACGCTTTTTGATCGTGCATTTTTATACGTTGTGCTAAGGTAGTTTCTTCTTCAGGTGTAATCATTGAAATCTTAGAAATTTCCTGTAAGTATTTCTCTACTGCCTGTGAATCACGATTGGTAATCTGTGTAGCTATCTTAAGTTGCCTCATAATCAATAATATTAAAAAATGTAATATATGATAGACTGAATTCTAAAGAAAACAGTTGTTAAAAAATTGTTAATTGCAAAGGAAATGGATTGGTTGCTTGCTAAATCAGTCTGCAAATTTACATTTCAAAATCCATTTTTCATAACGTTTGTGGAAAAAAGATTAAAATTATTGTGTAAGCTTGTAAAAATATTTTTGATAAATTGTTGCAAATCATATAAAAACACCCAAAAATTAAACTTTGAAAAACAAAATTTCCCGATAAAATATACTTTTTGCATTCCTTAAACTAAATTTACAAGCATGAAAGCTGATTTTAGGTCTGATACTATAACTAAGCCAACAAGTAAGATGTTGGCATTCATGATGAAAGCACCAGTTGGTGATGATGTTTTTTCTGAAGATCCTTCAATAAATCATTTGGAAGCGATGATGGCAGAAATGTTTGGAATGGAAGCTGGAATATTTTGTCCAAGCGGCACAATGACCAATCAAATTGCAATAAAATGCCATACCCAACCTGGTGATGAAGTGATTTGTGATAAAAATTCACATATCTACTTTTATGAAGGAGGTGGAATTTCATTCAATTCAAGTGCCTCTGTAAAATTATTGGATGGAGACCGTGGACGAGTTACTGCACAACAAGTAAAAGAAGGCATTAATCCAGATGATATTCATCGTCCAGTATCAAAGTTGGTTAGTTTAGAAAACACTTGCAATAGAGGTGGTGGCAGTTGCTATGATTTTAAAGATTTCCTTGAGATAAAGAAAGTTTGTGTTGAAAACAAACTCATGCTTCATCTTGATGGTGCTAGGATTTTTAATGCAATCGTTGCACAAAATGAAAATCCTAAAGAATATGGTAGTTGTTTTGATTCCATTTCTGTTTGTTTGAGTAAAGGTTTAGGTGCTCCAGTAGGTTCAGTACTTTTAGGAAATAAAGATTTTATCAAAAAGGCAAAACGCATCAGAAAAGTAATGGGTGGTGGAATGCGCCAGGCTGGATATCTTGCAGCCGCCGGTATTTATGCACTTGAACATCATGTTGATAGATTGCAAGAAGACCATACTCATGCATTAATGATTGAGGATGCACTTAGAGCAAAACCTTTTGTAGATAAAGTTCTTCCAGTAGAAACAAATATTGTTATTGCATCGTTTCATACTCCATATACCCCACAAATTTTTATGGAAGCAATGAAAAAAGAAGACATTTTGATGTATCAAATATCTCCTAATCAAATTAGAATGGTTGTACATCTAGACATCACCCCAGCATT
>CAMBYC010000026.1 GCA_945871875.1 Sphingobacterium thalpophilum | reverse complement strand
GGAATTTTATCGCCGGCACCTTTAATATATCCCGCTTTTTTACCTGAAGTTTTAACATCCAAGTTTAAAACGGTAACCCCATCTTGATAAAAATATCGAATTTCAGGAATATGGTCGTACTGGATATTTGCCATTGCAAGGTAATTGGCTTGATCTAACCGAGGATTTTTATATTCCAAACTTACATTTACAAGGTCTGAGGATTTTTCCATTTTCTTATTGGAAACAGGGATATCAAACTTTTTCACCTTGTTTTTTTCAATAAAAAGAGGAACGCCACTTTCATCAGATTCTTGCTCCAATCTTCGTTGATGAAGGGTTAAAGAAGTACTGTCGATATTCATATATGCTGTAGCTTCAACCGTTACATTTTTTGTTGTAATCTGGTCTTTACGAAACAACATAATTGCTGGAGAAGTATTAACTGATATAGGCGGAACAATAGACAATGGCTGGTACAATTCTCCTTTAACGGGGTCAGTATGTTTGTATTGAAGCGGTTTTTGAAACTCAAAAGGTTGGTTTTCAATATCCACCATAAATTTGGCGATGATTGAAGGATCGTTTTGTGGTTTACCGATGAGTTCTTGATTGGTAACTTGAAACGAACCTTTATCCATTTTATCTTTTAACCAATAGGGTTGTGAGATATCCATCTTTTGATTGATCTCTATAAACGCATTTAAATTAAAGAAAATATTGTTTGATAAAGCACGCTTTATTGTAGCATCCAGCTGGTTAACAACTACATTTTTTAAAATGATGTTAACATTGCTTCTATTGATGGCGTTGATGCTAAAACGTAAGGTGTCTCCTTGAACCGCATAAGGTTGAGGCGTTGAAACTTCTAAAAACAAACCACTACAACGTTCAATAAGGGTTTGAATCTCTTTCAACTTTTGTGCTTTCCAGCCATCTACTTTTAATTTATCTACGTCTTTATACAATTGCACCAGCCCTTTTACACTTGCAGAAGGGTTAGCAACTTGATAACTTGAAATTATGGCATCAATTTGTTGTTGGATAGATTCTCCACCGGGGATTCTAGCCCAATCGGTAACAATTCCGTCCATAATATCTTTACTAAACCCTTCCCCACCGGTTAAAACAAAATATTCGTAAGAAGTACCACGAGAAGCAGGCACACCAAAACCCTGACTTTTATGTTGCGATCTACTTTCAGCAGCAATTTCACCATAACTTTTTCCGAGTATAGCATTAAAAACACCAACATCAACTTTTAGTTGGTCGTTAGCAATGGTGTTGTTTCCTCCAAAATTGAAGGTATTCCAAAAGATGCGTTTGGCTTGCCAAGGTTCTACGCCGAATTTGAATTGTTCTGGAAAACGTTTGGGGTCGGCAGCTGCGGTAAAAGCTTCATTAGCAATTACTGCAGAAGCGGAGTGGTGGCCATGTCCGGCACGGGCATCTCCGGGGAAACGAGTAATGATAATGTCAGGTCTGAATTTGCGAATTACCCAAACAGCATCTGATAATATTTTTTCTTTGTTCCAAACAGCAAATGCTTCGGCAGTACTTTTAGAAAATCCGAAATCAAAAGCCCTTGAGAAAAACTGCTCGGCACCATCAATTCTTCGGGCTGCAAGTAATTCTTGCGTACGAATTAATCCCAAAGCAATACCTTGTTCTTCACCAATGAGGTTTTGTCCACCATCTCCACGGGTTAAAGACAAATAACCAGTTCTATACATTTTTTCTTTAGAAAGCCACGCCAATAAACGGGTATTTTCATCGTCGGGGTGAGCGGCCATATACAAAACTGATCCTAAAACTTTAAGCTTTTGAAGCCCCGATAAAATTTCGCCACTACCCGAAGTTGCAGGAGATTGAGCCATTCCCAATAAAGAAAGACTCAATACCAAACTCAAAAAAAATAATTTCATTTTGTTTTCAATCTATTAATCCACTAAAAAAATGGCATTTGCCAATAATAATTTACCATTTTCCCAGAAGCTTCTGAAAATCGGATCATCTGCCATATATACAATATTCCCTTTTCCCATTGGGTAAACACCTAACAATAAGCCATCTTGCAACAACTGCTTTGTTTTACTTCCAACAAAACCACTAACATAACTTTCTTTTTTCATCACACCAACATTCCAACCTTTATCTAAGAAATCGTACATATAATCATCCATCTTCAATGTAAAATAATGTGTAGGATAACCGAAAGCCAGAGGGTGCGTATTGTCTAAAGATAGTTTAAACACAGCCCCTGGAATTCCGTATTGAATATCGTCTCTTTCTCTTTGTTCGTATTGATGGAGGCGCTTGTAGCCAACTTCATCCTCGTTGTCGGCTTTCTTTTTGGTAATTCCCCATTCCATTTTAGCCATCAATTCAACCGCACTCTCAATGGCGATAAGTTTTCCACCTTGTTGGATCCAATTTTTAAAATGCTCTTGAGCCGGTTTATCGTTTAAGAATTTATAATTTCCATCGGGCATAATAACTACAGAATATTTTTCCCAATTGATATTTGCAGCTGTAGCTTGGTTGATTAATGTAATTGGATATTGAAGTTGCTGCTCAAAATAATGCCAGATTTCTCCTGCGGCAATAGAACTAACGCCTTCGCCAGTTAGCATTGCAACACGGGGTTTGTTGATCATATTCACAGAAGATCCACCAAAATCTAAACCTTTATCTACAAATCCAGTATAAACAGGTGTAATACTTGCTAAAACGCCAGCTTTTGCAGCCGCTTTCTCTGTGATATTCAATAGTGAATCTGCAAAACTTGCATTGGAAGTTTTTAAAACCATCAAAGAACCTCGCTCAAAAGTTTGTCCACCAATTTGAAAAGGCAAGCTGGTATATCTTACTTTGATTCCTTTTTGTAACAATTGACTCAACAATTTAGCCGAATTAAAACCATTCCATGGAATGATGTAACCAATTGGATTTGAATTGTTTGCAGCATTATTATTTACAATTTTTGTTTCAGTGAATGTGCTTCCAGTAATCTTTTCACGAGCCGCATAAGTTTCCAATCCCCATGCATAAGGAATAGACCAAGCGGTAATATCATAAGTTGCAGAATCTGAAATCCTTGATTTAGGTTCAAACAACACATGAATAAGCTTTGCTTTGGGTTGATAAGTTGAAATGACTAAATCGTTAATTTGCGTATTATTAATCTCTTCAACTCCCTTTATGTAATTATATACTTTAACAGGCTTAGCTGCATTTGCGTAACTAAACGCAATTTCGTGCGATTGCAAAAATGCTTTTAGCTGTTGATGTTGTTCAGGTTTGGCGGGGTTTAATCTAACGATATACGATTTAAATTCGCCAGAACCATTAACTGTTCCATCTGCAAAAAACTGTTGAAATGCCTTTACCAATTTTTCGGCATGAAGTGAAGCCATTTCAATGGTTGACATTCCCGTAGTGAAATGGTGGGTTAATCTATCTTTTAAGGTTAATGTATCGCCATCTGAATTTACAATTGCCAATCCAGCACGTCCGCCTCCGCCTTGTTCAAAAGTCATTCCAATAGATCCGTTGTAAATTGGATAAGTATCGCCATAACTGGGATAAAACAAATCAAAGCGTTCTTTGGTAAAAAACAACCAATTGTTGGCGTCAAAATATTTAGCATGATTTCTTCCTATAATATTTTGAAAATCACGTTGCCAAGGGGTGATTACATCGTGATAAGGTTCAGCTGCTGGAGCAAAATAATAGGGTTCATTTACACCTTGCTCGTGGAAATCTACATGAACTTGCGGCATCCACTGGTTGTATAATTTCAATCTTTGTTGCGTTTCAACCTGCGTTTGCCAAGCCCAATCGCGGTTTAGGTCAAAATTATAGTGATTTGAGCGTCCACCAGGCCATGGCTCTTGGTGATCGCGTGCTTGTGGATCTGTATTGGGTAAAAGAGAAGCAATTGAATTGTACCAATTGGCATAACGATCTCTGCCGTCTGGATTGATACAAGGGTCGATAACAACCACCACATTTTTTAACCATTGACGAGCCGCAACATTATTGGGATCAAGAAGGGTGTAAATGGTTTTCATTACAGCCTCACTTGAAGAAGATTCATTACCATGAACATTATAACTCAACCAAACAATTAATGGTGTAGATGCTGAAACTGCAATCGAATTGCCATCAGCCTTTGTCAATTTCAAATTGTTTTGTCTGATAGATTCTAGTTTAGCAATATTTTCAGGAGTAGAAACAAATGCAACCATTAATGGTCTGCGCTCATTGGTTTGTCCATAAGCTTGCAACTTCATTTCATTAGGCTTGGCTTTAGCCAAGGTTTCAAAATATTGTACAATTCTGTGGTGGTAAGTAAATTTAGAACCCAAAGGATAACCTAAAAATTCATCGGGACTAGGGATAGATTGAGCAAAAACAGACATTGATGTCAAGAACAATAAAACAGCAATAAATTTAAATTTCAACATGAGTCAATATTTGGATTAGGTGAAAATAAACAAAGGTTATGATATAGCACAAAAGAGGGACACTGTTTTTTTGATTAGATGAGGATTTCATCAACATTTATTAGCATTTTCAAAAACCTGTTGACTTTACATAAATTGTTTTAGGATAGGAAAAAGAAAACTCCGAAATTTAGTTCCAATTTTAAAATGTGGTATTTATCAATTTCATTTAATTGATGGATATAAAACGACAATTTCATGAAAAAAACAACAATTCTAGCTTTTTTTGCACTAGCGGTAACAACGGTACAAGCACAATTGGATCCATATCATTATCAAATCACCAAAAACATTAAGGTAAATAAGGGGGCAGTAGTATCAGCACATCCCTTGGCAAGTGAAGCTGGCTTGTGGGTGATGAAACAAGGAGGCAACGCAGTTGATGCTGTAATTGCGACGCAACTGGCGCTTGCAGTTGTATATCCCGGTGCAGGTAATATTGGTGGCGGTGGATTTATGGTTGCTAGGTTACAAAACGGTAAAAATATTGCTATCGATTATCGTGAAAAAGCACCTGGAAAAGCAACCAGAGATATGTATTTGAATGATTCTGGTAATGTGGTTAAAGATCTTAGTGTTTTGGGACATAAAGCTTCAGGCGTACCAGGCACTATTGCAGGATTGTTTAGTGCTCATCAATTTGCGAAATTACCATTTGCAAAACTTATAGAACCAGCTATTCAGCTTGCAAAGGGCTTTGCTATTACAGAAGCAGAAGCAAGATCTTTGAACAATATGCAGACCACTTTTAAAAAATACAATACCCGTCAACCTGCATTTGTAAAGGCAACTCCTTGGAAAGTTGGAGACACACTTCTGCAACCAGAATTGGAGAAAACCTTAATTCGTATTCAAAAAAACGGAATGAAAGGTTTTTATGAAGGAGAAACTGCCCAATTTATAGTAGAAGAAATGCAAAGAGGAAATGGAATCATTAGCCTTGAAGATTTAAAAAGTTATAAAGCCAAAGTACGCAAAGCGGTTGTATTCCCGTATAAGTCTTATTCTATTTTAACAATGCCTTTACCAAGTTCTGGAGGCATAATTTTACCGCAATTGTTTCATGTTACGGAGAAATACAACCTAAGCCAAATGAAGTTTCAATCTCCGGAAGCTGTTCAATTGATGATTGAAGCAGAAAGAAGGGCATATGCGGATAGAGCAGAGTTTCTTGGAGATACTGATTTTGTAAAAGTTCCAGTTAAGAGATTGAGCAGTGCTGCTTATATGGATGAGCGCATGAAAGATTTTGTTCCTGGCAAAGCAGGCAACAGTGATTTGATTGGTCCAGGTAAAATTGCTGTTGAAAGTGAAGAAACAACACATATTTCTGTAGTTGATGCTTGGGGAAATGCGGTATCTGCAACAACAACTTTAAATGGTGGATATGGAAGTGGCACAGTTGTAGGTGGTGCTGGATTTTTAATGAACAACGAAATGGATGATTTCAGCGTAAAACCTGGTCAACCAAACATGTTTGGAGCCTTAGGCAAGGAAGCAAATGCAATTCAGCCGGGAAAAAGAATGTTGAGTTCGATGGCACCTTCTATTGTTTTGAAAAACGGCAAGCCATATATTGTTGTTGGAACACCAGGAGGCACAACAATTCCAACTTCAGTTTATCAGAGCATTGTTAATATGATAGATTTTGGCATGTCTGCTGATTCTGCTGTAAATCAACCCAAGTTTCACCACCAGTGGAAACCAGATGTAGTGTTTATTGAAAAAGAGTTTCCTAAAACTACGTTAGATGCTCTTACAAAAATGGGTTATACGTTTCAGTTGAGGGGAGGAATAGGCAGAACAGAAATCATATTAATCAATGGAAAGCAAATAGAAGCCGTAGGCGACAAGCGTGGTGATGATAGTGCCGCAGGATTCTAAAATGAATTAGGAATTAGGATTTAAGAATTAGGAATCAGTGGCGTCGTAATTAATTATTAATTAGGATTTAAGAATTAGGAATCAATGACGTTATAATTATTTTTTTATTTAATTTATTCTAATAACTAAGATTCTTAATTCTTAAATCCTAAATCCTAATTAATTAATCTAATAGCCCTGATTCTTAAATCTTAATTCCTAATTAATAATTAATTTCCTTTACCCCATCTGTATGTTTTGTGGTCAAAACCTGCCAAATCCAAGATGCGGTCAACTACTGTCATAGCAACTTCTTCAATGGTTTGAGGTTTACCATAAAAAGAAGGTGTAGCTGGGCATATTATACCTCCAGCAAGAGTAACAGCTTCCATGTTTTTAATATGAATAAGATTGTAAGGTGTTTCTCTTACAACGCAGATTAGTTTCCGGCGCTCTTTCAATACAACATCAGCGGCACGTGTAATCAAATCATTAGAAATACCAGTTGCAACCCTTGCTACCGTTCCCATTGAACAAGGAACAATAATCATAGTATCGTATTGACCAGAACCAGATGCAAAGGGTGCTGAAAAATCATTTTTACTGTATTGAGGAAGTGTATATTTTTTGTAGTCGTCGTTATCAAGTTCTGTTTCCCACACTTCCTTAGCATTGTCAGACATTAACAATGCAATTTGGTCCCATTGAGAATTTAGCAAATTCAGTTTATCGACGAGCAATTTGAAATAAATTGCTCCACTTGCTCCGGTTGCCGCTATTACGATTTTGCGCATTAGTAGTTAGTTGTTAGTTGTTAGTTATTTAAAAAAAGTTGCACTTTTTTTAAGATTTTATAGAAGTGATATATCATTATTTTTTAACCTAGATTTTGCCTTAGAAAAATTGAAAGGAGTTCTTTCAATAGCCCTAGTTTCAGCTGGGGTTGTATTAATACTGTGAATTGGCTTTAGCCAAAAATTTGAATAAATACTTCTAATGCTTAATCTTAGTCAAACAATTATTATAACAAGATATTTAGGAAAATGTTATTGACTTATCACAACTTACTCTTTAAAAAACAGAATGGCATTCTCTCAATTGCTTTTAGCGATGACTAATGGTTTATGATAGTTTTTGAAATGGTATTAGCCCATTAATTTACATTTTAATTCAAATGTGCAATTGTGAATAAATCAAATCTTGTAATTGAATGTAAACCAATGCAATAGGTAAGTTCAATTGCTTTACTTTAGTTTAGTGTTAATTTATTTTTAAAAATAAGAATAACATTTTACAATATAAAGGAGTAACCCTGCGTTATAAACATGGTTTTTCATAGGATATTGGATTTAAAACGGGGCTGGATTTTTATCCTGGCCCTTTTTTTTTGGATATTTACAAATTCATATAATGATACTGCTTAAGAAACACATTCAACCCCTTATACTAGTTAAAAAGTCAATTTGAATGATGATGATTGTCAATCTTGATGTCATATTATAAAAAAAGTGAACCTCCTAAAATTGGAAATTCACTTCATAAAATTTGATGTAAACAATATAATTGATGGAAACATTAAAAGACAAAGTCAAGTTACCTTATGTCGATAACCTCTATTCCTTTGTATTTTTTTAGATCAAATACAAACAACTCATCTCCTAATGTAGCATTTGTAACTACATTGTTCATTTCATAAGCAAAACGGTTACCATTTTTCTCAAAAATCTGTGTATTTGTAATCATATTTTCTGATTTTTCTACTGTAACCAATACTTTAAAAAAAGATTTAGTTTTATCGGTGGGAGTTAGTTCAACTTCTTGTAGGGTTTTTGTTCCTACTTTTTTTAGCCCTCTCAACATATACAAGAAATCTTTGTCGTAAAAATTTGTAAACAACTTTTGAGGTGATAAAGTAGAACCATTTGGATCAAATTTATCCAATTGAACTTCATTTGCTGCTTGGTCATAAGTCCAAACGTTTTTACCATCACACATTATTTCTTGGCCGGTAAGGCTAATGGCGTATTTATTGCCTTTCATCATTAATTTACCTTTCTTGGTACCTTGAATTTTACCGTTTGCATCTTTAATTTCAAGTATAAAATTACCTTTAAGAGATTTATATGTTTTGAATTTATTACTAACTGCATCTAATATTTTTTTTGCTTCAGGATCGTTTTTTCCAAGACTATTAGACTGTGCAGAAGCATTAATTATGAATGCAAAAAATATGAGAATACTTAGAATTTTTTTCATGTTAATCGTTTATTGAGTATGCAAATATACTAATATAGTAGTGATTGGCATTAAACATAACCCTAATGAAATGCAAAAATTAGAAATATGATGATAAAAATCAATTAAAATTACTTAGCCATTGTTCAAGTTCATGCTCTGTTTTGATTAAAACATCTCTGGCTTTACTTCCTTGATTGCCACCTACAATACCTGCGGATTCAAGTTGATCCATTAATCTACCAGCCCTATTGTAGCCCAATTTCATTCTACGTTGTATTAAAGAAGTTGATCCAATTTGCGATTGAACAATTAATCTTGCGGCATCTTCAAACAATGGATCTCTTTCAGAAGCATCAATTGCTTTACCATCTTCATCTTTTTCATCAACATACTCAGGAAGCATAAAAGCTTGTGGGTACCCCCTTTGACTACCAATAAAGTCAACAACACGTTCAACTTCTGGTGTGTCAACAAATACACATTGCAATCTGCTAATTTCACCGGCATTTGAGATGAGCATATCTCCCCTACCAATCAATTGTTCGGCACCACCAGCATCAAGAATGGTTCTAGAATCTATTTTAGAGGACACTTTAAAAGCAATACGAGCTGGGAAGTTCGCTTTTATAGTTCCTGTAATGATATTAACGGAAGGGCGTTGGGTAGCAATAATTAAGTGGATGCCAACTGCACGCGCCAATTGCGCCAAACGTCCGATAGGCATTTCAATTTCCTTGCCGGCTGTCATAATTAAATCTGCAAATTCATCAATAACGAGTACAATAAAAGGAAGATATTGATGCCCTTTTTCTGGGTTTAATTTACGGAGCGAAAATTTCTCATTGTATTCCCTAATGTTTCGGCATTGGGCTTCTTTTAGCAAATCGTACCGAGTATCCATTTCAATACAAAGTGCATTGAGTGTGTGTACAACTTTTCGGGTATCGGTAATAATAGCTTCTTCTTCACCAGGTAATTTTGCTAAAAAATGCTTTTCAATTAATTTATATAAACTAAGTTCAACTTTTTTAGGGTCAACCAAAACAAATTTTAATTGGGAAGGATGTTTTTTATACAACAAAGAAACCAAAATGGCATTTATGCCTACAGATTTACCCTGTCCGGTTGCACCTGCCATTAACAAGTGAGGCATAGCAGCCAAATCAACAATAAAATGCTCATTATCAATTCTTTTACCCAAAGCAATGGGTAAAGCAAAATTAGAATTTTGGAATTTTTCGTTTGCCAAAAGGGTACGCATACTTACAATACTCTTTTTTACATTAGGCACTTCAATTCCTATTGTACCCTTTCCTGGAATTGGAGCGATGATTCTAATTCCTAAAGCAGACAAACTAAGTGCGATATCGTCTTCTAGGTTCTTAATTCTTGAAATTCTTACCCCAGCTGCAGGGACAATTTCGTATAAAGTTACTGTTGGACCAACCGTAGCAAAGATGCGTTGGATTCCGATATCGTAGTTTTTTAATGTATTAATAATTTGGTTTTTATTTGCCTCTAGTTCGGCTGCGTCGGTAACAATTCTATCGTTTCCGTGTTGGTCGAGCAAATCAATACCAGGGTAAACGTAATCGCGAAGATCTAAAATTGGGTCGTAAGGAGGCAATTGTGCTACTTTTTCTGAAGCAGTAAGTTCAGGGGCATTATTATTGATAACCAAAGAAAAATCATCTAGTGGTTGTTCAATAATTGGATTTTTTTCGACTAATTCAAGATTTTCGTCAGCAATTTCAAATGGAAATTCCTCTTCATCAGGATTTTTTTGAATAATAATAAGTTCATTTTCTGATTCTTGTTCAAGAGGAGAAATGATTACTTTTTCAGGTTTTCCTTTTAGTTTATTTTTACCAACTGCTGGTTGAGCATTGATAGGTTCATCAATTGAATCAATTTCTGGGTTAGTTAAAATGGGATTTTCAGGAACAGTATTTTGGGATTGTCGGTTTAAAGCTATTTTAGGGATTGAAAAAACAGGATTAAATCGCCAAATTATGTATGCAAAAAAAACTACAAAAATTAAAACAAATGTTCCTAATTTACCAATAACTGCTATAAGCCAATTGCTTAAGGTATTACCAACATATCCTCCAAAGCTAAAACCAGTAAATGAAAAAACAGATTTAGTAAAAAAAGAGAAAGTTAAACTAAGTATTAACAAACCTGCAATAAGGTATTTTGCATTTCTTGTAACAGAAAAGATTTTTTTTTCCATTACAAGATTAAATCCCAGAACAAATAAAAACACACAAAATAAGAAGGAAGCCAATCCGAAACCCTTATAAATAAAGAAATGAGATACAAATGCTCCAAAAGAACCCATTAAGTTTTCAATTGCTAAATTATTGGGGGCTAATATTGAAAGACCATATTGAAACACTTTATCTTGATCTTCTTGCCAAGTGAAAACATAGGATGTAAATGCAAAAAAAAAGAATAAACAGAGCATCAAAAGAAACGCACCTGTAATTTTACTGGTGCGTTCATCTTTGATAATATCTTTAACCGCCAGAGGTTCTGTGATTTCAACAGGAAGTTTTTCAGTTGAGGTTTTGTTCTTGTTGGATTTTATTTTGTTGGCCATAATAGAATTACAAACCTACTAATTTTAGTTAGATTTTAGAAACCCAACAAACAAAAAAACAATAATTATGATTTATCGTTTTTGCTTTCTGGTATTCCTAAAAGTAACATTACCCAACCAGCAAACAATAACAACCCGCCAACTGGTGTAATCAAACCAATCATTGAAATTTTTGTATCAAATATTGATCCTGCAAGTGTTAACAGATAGATTGATCCTGAAAAAAGTACAATTCCTACAATAAACATGATTCCAGACCAATTTATATAAGGTGTTGGATATCTTTTGCCCAATATTCCTAATATCATCAAACCTATAGAATGAAAAAACTCCATATTAATGGCCGTTTGAAAAGAGTAAAAATCTTTTGAGCTCATAATTGGTTGAAGGAAATGTGCAGAAAAAGCACTAAACATAACACTAAGTGCACCTAATATAGCTCCAATTCTAATTAAATATCTATGCATTATTAACAATTTTGCTGATTAATTCGTCCATCGATTCTGAAGAAGGGTCAGTTATGATTTTTGCTTGAGCGTAAAACTGACTACGTTCTTCTAGTTTTTCATCTATAAAGATCTCTAAGTTTTCAGGAGAAAGGTTTTTTACAAGTGGTCTGAGTTGAGGTTCATCTAACAATCTTTGTTTTATTACCTCTTTCGAGGTATTTAACCAAATTGTTATCCCCAAACTGTTCATTATAAGCATATTGTCATAAAAACACGGTGTTCCACCTCCACTTGCCAAAACAAAGTTGTCAGACTCATACAATTCTCTTAAACAAACTCCTTCTAACTTTCTAAAAAACTTTTCACCCTTCAACGCGAAAATATCATTAATATTTAAATTAGCCCTATTTTCTATCAAATTATCTAAATCTAATTGTTTCAAATTTAATCTTATTCCAATTTCTTTCATTAAGGTAGATTTACCGGAGCCCATAAATCCAACAATAAATATTTTCATTGTGCTATTTTATTTTATCCTCCAAAGGCATTAATCCCTGTGATATCCATTCCAGTAATTAAAAGATGTATATCGTGGGTGCCTTCATAAGTGATTACACTTTCTAAATTCATAATATGACGCATCACAGAATATTCTCCAGTAATACCCATTCCACCTAAAATCTGCCTAGCATCTCGGCAAATTTGTTGGGCAACTTCACAAGAATTTCTTTTTGCCATACTTACTTGTTGAGGTGTAGCTTTCCCTTCATTCATTAATACACCCAATCTCCAATTCAACAGTTGACCCTTTGTAATTTCTGTAATCATTTCAGCCAATTTTTTCTGTTGCAATTGAAATCCGGCAATTGGTCTACCAAACTGAATTCTTTCTTTTGCATAACGAAGTGCAGTATCATAACAATCCATTGCTGCTCCCAATGCCCCCCATGCTATTCCATATCGGGCTTTCGTTAAACAGCTCAATGGACCTTTTAATCCTTTTACACCTGGTAATATATTTGTCTTTGGCAATTTTACATTATCAAAAACCAACTCTCCAGTAGCTGAGGCCCTTAAACTCCATTTCCCTTTTGTAGTAGGTGTGCTAAAACCCTCCATACCTCGTTCTACAATCAATCCTCTAATCTCACCTTGTTCATCTTTAGCCCAAACTATGGCAACCTGAGCGAAAGGGGAATTGCTTATCCACATCTTACTGCCATTCAAAATCACATATTCTCCATCTTCCTTAAAATTTGTAAGCATCCCTGCTGGATTACTTCCATGGTCTGGCTCGGTTAATCCAAAACATCCAAGCCACTCTCCACTGGCTAATTTAGGCAAATACTTCATCTTTTGTTCTTCCGACCCAAAAGCCTCAATGGGATACATCACTAATGAACCCTGAACAGATGCCGTTGAACGCACGCCACTATCCCCACGCTCCAACTCTTGCATCATTAATCCATAACTTATATAATCTAAACCGCCACCTCCATACTTTTCTGCAACAGTAGGACCAAAGCAACCCAATTCTCCCAACTGCTTAACAATTTGTTGAGGGAATTCAGCCTTCTCCGCATATTCTTCTATAATTGGTGAAATCTCTGATTTAATATACTGACGAACCGATTCTCGAATTAGTTTGTGCTCATCTGTCAACATATCATCAACCCCAAAATAATCTGGACTTTTAAAATTATCTTTATACATATTTTTTATATTTTTTTCTGAAAACAAATGTACGCATTGTTCTCTTTTGCCTATAACTTGTTAAAGATTTATTTATTTTACAAAAGAAATGATTTTTCTAAAAAAAGCTTTGTGAAAAAAACATTTTTTTTATAGTGTTTTCACCATAAAAAAATGTTTACAATTCAACTGGCTAAATACTAATTCAAAAAATCACAAAACATCAAACCAAACTGGTGTGCTATCATCCCAATCTCCATTATAATTAATTGTTAGTTCTTCACCAGCAGAAATAGCAATTACAGTTTTTATACTAATTTCCTTGGTTTCAAAATCCATTTCATATTCACAATTTGAGGTATAAGAGTGATTGTATAAAGGCACATAA
This sequence comes from Sphingobacterium thalpophilum, assembly GCA_945871875.1. GTDB lineage: Bacteria > Bacteroidota > Bacteroidia > Chitinophagales > Chitinophagaceae > Pollutibacter. The sequence continues at coordinate 17,194 of CAMBYC010000026.1, read as the reverse complement.
CCCAGTGCCATTATACATTCATTTTTCGTTCCTCCCCATTCAAAAATATAATCATGCAATAAAGTTTGATCTAACAAAAGTCTATCTTTTTTACTCATAACTATCACAGGAGCAACCTCAATTACCGTATTTGCTGGTAAATCAAAAATACAATATACAGCCCTTCCCTTATCTGGAATCTCTCCAATTTGTAATCCTTGATGTATCATATTATTAAAGTGAATACAAAAAAACTACTTTTACATCTTAGAATCAAAATTGATTACATGGAACTTGAAAATTTATCCTTGCAGGAAAAATTTGAAGATATTATTGGAAGAGATAATATGCTTGATATTAAAGAATTTCTGAATAGCCAAAACATCAGTGATGTGATGGAACTCATATATACAAATAGCGAATATGAGATTCAAATAATCGGAAATTTATCTGCAAACAGAGCGGCAAGTACATTTAAAATTTTAGATGTACCTCTACAAAAGAAAATAATACAATCGCTAGCACCTTTAAAAACTGCTGAATTATTAAATGCACTTCCTGCAGACGATCGTACAGCACTTTTAGAGGAATTGCCTGTTGAGGCAGTGAAAGAATTCATAAAATTATTAGACCCTGAAGAACGAAAAATTACACTTTCATTATTGGGATATCCTGAATATAGTATGGGAAGGTTGATGACACCTGAATATATTGCGGTAAATGAAGAGTGGACAGCAATGGAGGTGTTAAATCATATTCGTCTTTTTGGAAAAGACAGTGAAACGATTGATGTTATATATGTGGTAAATGAAAAAGGTCAACTTATTGATGACATCCGTATTCGAGAATTTTTATTTGCATCACCAGAGAAAAAAGTGAGTGAGATGGTTGATGGCAGATATATAACTTTAAATGTTTATGATGATCAAGAAAAAGCCAACCAAGTTTTTAAAATCAACAACAGAGTGGCTTTACCGGTAGTTAACGATAATAATATTTTGATGGGTATTGTTACAATTGACGATGTATTGTGGGTTGCGAATGAGGAATTTAGTGAGGATATGCAAAAAATGGGAGGTACCGAAGCTTTAAATGAACCTTATCTTGAGATTCCGATAATGAAATTATTTAGGAAAAGGGTTTTGTGGTTAACGGTTTTGTTTTTTGGTGAGATGTTAACCGCTTCAGCTATGGGTTACTATGAACATGAAATAGCAAGTGCCATTGTTCTAGCATTATTTATTCCATTGATTATTTCTAGTGGTGGGAACAGTGGTTCACAAGCATCTACATTAATCATTCAAGCAATGGCCGTTGGTGAAATTACAGTTGCAGATTGGTGGAGAGTAATGCGCAGGGAAATTATAAGTGGATTAATGTTAGGATTTGTTTTGGGATTAATTGGGTTTATTAGAATTATTGTTTGGAGACAATTTTTTCCTGGCGTATATGGAGAACACTATTTGATGATAGGGTTTGTAGTTGGAATTTCATTAGTGGGAGTTGTATTATTGGGAACGCTAACCGGTTCAATGTTACCCATTATTCTTAAAAGACTCGGAGCAGATCCAGCAGTGTCCTCCGCCCCATTTGTAGCTACATTAGTTGATGTCACTGGACTGATAATATATTTCTCTTTAGCATTTCATTTTTTACATGGGATATTGTTGTAAGTTAGTAGTTAGTAGTTAGTAGTTAGTGGTTAGTTTGAAACATACTAAAATAGAATTGTGAAAATGAAAAGTGAAAAATTTATGGTATTTAAAAAATTTGAGGAAATTATAGATTGGCAAAAAGCTCAAGATTTAGCGGTAAATATTTATGCTGTTTTTATAAATAATAAAGATATAGCTTTTAAAAGTCAGATTTGTAGAGCAGCTGTTTCAATTTCAAATAATATTGCTGAGGGATTTGATAGAAGTTCAAATGCAGATTTTATTAGAATTTTGTATATCTCATTTTCTTCTTGTTCAGAAGTTAGGTCAATGCTTCATCTAGCATTTCGGTTAAAATATATAACTGAAATTGAACAAAACGATTTACAAATTAAAGCTAACGAAGTTTCAAAAATCATCTGGGGTTTGATGAAATCTCTCAAAACAACTAATAGCAAACATCTAACTACTAACCAATAACTAAAAACTAAAAACACTAACAACTTACTACTTACTACTTATCATTAACTACTTACCACTACCCTACCACTCCCAATATGTATTTCTTAATTTTGTAACCAATCCAATTTTAAACCAAACTGTTGAATTTAATGGTTGACTGGGTGATTGCACAGATTTGTACAACAAACTACCTTCTATAGCTAAATTCCATGTTGGCTGAATTACATATCCTATAGATAGATTCGTTGTGATTTGATTTTGCTTTATACCTTGTAAAGTATAACTACCAAAATCGGGAACATTTTTCTCTCCTGCAAACAAATCATTGCCATCAGGATATGGAGTAGAAGGATCTTCTCTACCTACTAAAGCGTATTGAAAAATATTATCAATATACCATTTCTTTTTTTGAACCATTTGTTGTAAAATTCCTTCATGGAAATTTGCATTTAAAGGGTGTGTTAATGATTGTCCGAAATGGGTGTAACTCTGTGCAGTTTTTCTATGCCCATACATATAAGGTCGAGCATGATTGTATTCTGTACGCAAGTTATATTGCAAACCTGATGAAGTTTTGGTATAATATTTAAAACCCAATTGAATTGCATATTTATTATTTAAATGCTGTTGGCGTTGCTTTTTGGTAAGCTGTAAATTAAAATCATCCAAAACCAATTGTCCATAAACATAGCCTTGAGGAATGATACGGTACTTTGCATGCAATCCCATCAACATATTATCAGGACTATTTCTAGAAAACTCAACTGGTCTTAAAAACAATACTGGATTTAGATAACTCACATCGAATCCTCTTTGAAAAGTAGAATCTTCTGCTTGCCAAACAATTGTTTCCATTAATCCAACATGCCAACGTTTTCCAAGCTTTATGGTTAAATAATGTAAGGAACTCCATTTTCTTTGATTAGCATCACCCAAAGTATAAAACAAATTCTGGTATTGATTAAAAAGAGCTGTGTAATGGAAACGTCTCATATTAAGGTTCAACTGAAGAAAAGGATAATTAAACGCATTATCGCTCAAAATGAAACTTCGATAGCCTTCACCGATAAAGTTTTTACCGTATCCAAGGGTGGAACTAAAAATTGAATTCGGCGACCATCGTATGTAAGCATCAGAGATTCCATAATCATAACCCGATTGCTTATACGGTCTAAAAGTGCCCATTCCAGGCAATACACGATTTTCAGCAGCAAAAGTATTTACAAAACCAGGAAATTTAGATTGATGTTCTGTAAAAGCCATTCCAATCCAAAATTTATTTTTAATTGATAATCCACCTTGTATCCCTCGAACAGACTCGTATGTTTTTTGACTAGGATTGGATGCAGAACCTCCATTTATTGTAACAATTGGATCTAGCCAAGTTTGGAATTGTTCATCTTTATAAGTTAAAAGATGTTGATTGAACAAATGATATAATTTACCTTTTGCGTAATTTGTATTAGTGTTTAAATTATTAGCTGGTAACCAAGCTTGTTGATAAGGTTTTACACCTGAAAATGCTGGCATTAAACTATCTGAGAATGTATTTTCTGTTTGTTGAGACAAAAATTGATGTAATGGAGTTTGTCCAATTTGGTTAAATCCTTTTATAGATATTAATACCAATAAACAGATTGAAAATATTTTTTTCAAATTTATTTGTTATGAGTTATAAGTTATGAATTATGATTTATAAATTATGAATAATTGTTTTTTAAAATTATTAATTTTCATTATACAAATCTATAGAGAATTTGATTCTATTTATAAAAACTGTCTTTAAAAATCATACTATTTAAACCTCATAACTCCTAACTTATACCTCATAACTAATTAATGAAATGCTTTAAGTTGAGGTTGATTGTATTCTTTAGCAGAAGATGATGATTGAATGAGGTGATTGAGTTTGCCGTTTAGCTTTTCTAATCTAGAGTTTTTTTTCTCTAAGATGCGTACGCGAGTTTGACCAGAAAGTATTCTGCCAAAAACAATTAATACTGTCATTGATAGTCCAGAAAAAAATCCTGCAAGGAAAATAATAATCATAGGAATGGTTTTAGGTGTTAGTAATGCAAATATAATTAAAAAGCTTTATCATCACCTTTTAGAACTAAAAAAATTGTTAAAAAAACAATTCTAAAATCAAACATTAAACTCCAATGCTCTAAATAATAAATATCTTTATTTACACGGCCTTGAATTTCAGTTTGATTATTAATTTCACCCCTAAAACCATGTATTTGAGCCCAACCTGTTATTCCGGGCTTTACAAAATGCCTAACCATGTAATTATCAACAACTGCACTATATTCGTGTGTATGCGATAACATGTGAGGACGAGGACCTACAACACTCATCTCTCCTTTAAAAACATTAAAAAATTGAGGCAATTCATCTAAACTGGTTTTACGCAATATTTTCCCAATTTTTGTAATCCGATCATCATGCCTTGTAGCTTGTTTCTTGTCACTATCATCATTTACACGCATACTTCTAAACTTATAACACCAAAACGATTTATTGTTTAATCCATCTCTTAGCTGTTTAAACAAAACTGGTCCAGGACTTTGAATTTTTATAATGATGGCAATTATTGGATAGAGCCAACTTAGAATAAAAACAATAACAAAAGAACTAAACAATACATCAAAAATTCTTTTTTTTAATCTATTTCTTACATCTTCTAGAGGTTCTTTCCTTAAACTAAATACAGGGAAATTATTCATGTATTTAACTGAAAAATCTGTGGAAACATTTGATCTTAAATCTGGCACAATTTTCAATCTTATGCAATAATCCTCTGCTACGAATACCAATTCTTTCGCATCCGTTATATAATGAGGGGGTATAGAAAAATACAAATCTCTTACATTGAGTGTAGCGGCTTTTTCTAATTGAACATATAAATGTTTATTTAATTCTTCGGCAGATTGAGTTGGCAAAGTTTCGCCTTCATCCAATATGCCAGCAAATTGAAAATCTAATGGATTTGTTTCAAAATATTCTGCTAGTAATATTGCGGTTGAATTAAACCCAGCAATGGCAACAGTATATTTTTTTTTACTATTTTTATTAATAAAAGTATCAAAAAATGTTATGAGAATTCTATTTAATAAAACCATAAAACTTAAAACACAAATCCATATCCATACAAACTGACCTGTAAGTTCTGTATCATTGGTGATATAAAGAAAAGCTATAAAAACAAATATGAAAGAACTTACAGTCCTTAAAGTGGCTCTGTAAAGTTTCTCCATACTCTGCAGCATTTCAAATTGGTATATTCTCCAAAATCCTAAAGAGCTAATCCAAAAAAAATTATAAAATAACCAATGATGTCTGTAAATAATTATTGATAAATCTAGATTGATTTTTTGCAATATTTGAATAGAAATATAATAACAAAAATTAATAGTTAGAAAGTCAGTAATTATTAAGACTATCCAAAAAAAATATTTTCGCTGAGTAGGAATTTTATCCATCTTAACTTTTGAGACTACTTAAAAAAATTTAAATAAAAACTATATCTAAATACTAAATATATATAATTAATTTGATTGCAAAATATAAAGGTCAAAGATTATTTAGTGAATCACTAAGATTAAGATTAGATTATTTTTGAAACAATACCAAAATCCACTTTACAAAAATGAAAGAAAATATTCCTGAAAACAAACCAATACAACCCCAAAATACGTCTCCCCAATCTGCAATTCTATTAGGTAAAAATCTTTGAACACCTTCTGCTAATAATAATAATGCAGAACCCAATAATGAGAAACCAATAATTTTTTTAAACCTATTTTTCTCAATTCGGAAGATGTAGCATGCAAAAAATCCCCATAAAAACATAGGAACAGAAGTTCTAATATTGCTATTTTCTTCTTTATCAGTCCAACTTGTTAACCACCAAGGTAACCAATTTAATGATGAAAGATGTGAATTTGGGACCCAGCTGAAGTACAAAATAGAACCACTAATCAATATAAATAATAAAATACCGATATATTTTGGAAACATACAATTTATTGCTTATTAGATAATAGTATAAATTTTAGTTCTTCATATATCGTTTTGTACTTTAATCATATTTATAAAATCATCAAATAAATAACGACTATCATGTGGACCAGGTGTTGCTTCAGGGTGATATTGTACTGAAAATGCTGGAGCATCTTTTAACCTAATGCCTTCAATTGAATGATCATTTAAATTTATATGTGTAATTTCTGTATTTGAAGATTGTTTTACAGCCAAAGGATCTACACCAAAACCATGGTTTTGAGTGGTGATTTCACAAAGTCCAGTTATAAGATTTCTTACGGGATGGTTTAAACCCCTGTGACCATTGTGCATTTTAAAGGTTGTGATTCCATTAGCCAAAGCCAATAATTGGTGTCCTAAACAGATGCCAAACAAAGGCATTTTTAGTTTTATAATTTCTTTGATTGTAGCAATTGCATAATCCATAGAAGCAGGATCTCCTGGGCCATTTGAAATAAAATAACCATGTGGCTCAAACAACTGCATTTCTGCTAATGATGTTTTAGCAGGATAAACCTTGATATAAACTCCTCTATCTGCAAGACACTTGATAATATTTCTTTTTACACCAAAATCTAATACAGCAACTCTAATATTTGAATCTGGATTTCCTAAACTATACATTTTTTTAGTAGATACAATAGAAGCAAGCTCTAAACCTCCCATAGAAGGAACATCCGCAAGTTTTGCTTTTAAATATTCAACATCATCTGTTTCAGATGATATTATACAATTCATAGCACCCTCATTTCTTACTTTAATGACTAAAGCTCTAGTATCAACATCTTGTATAGAAACAATTCCTTGAGATTCTAAATAATTCTGTAGAGAATCTGTCGCTTTCAATCTACTGTATCGTGCTTCTAAATTTCTACCAATCAATCCATTTATCTGAATTTTATCACTTTCTACATCCTCAGGCATTACACCATAATTTCCAGTATGAACATTGTTCATGATTATAATCTGACCAAAGTAGCTTGGATCTGTAAATACTTCCTGATAGCCTGTCATTCCTGTATTAAAACACAATTCACCCGAAGTTGTACCAATTTTACCAAATGCTTTACCTTGGAAAACTGTGCCATCTGCCAATACAAGTACTGCTTTTTGTGATTCACTCATTGATAGTAAAGGTTATAATTTTTTTAATAAAAATGTGTTCCATAAAAAAGGCATAACGTAAACGCTATGCCTTTTTATCAAATATTTATAAACATAAAATTTATTCAGGAGCTTGATCTTCAGTAGTTGTTGTTTCTGCTTCTGGAGCAATTGTTTCAATAGATTCAACTTCATCCAATTTCTTTTTTCCACCACTACGACGAGTTCTTTTAGCTGCTGTTGTTGCAACTTCAACTCCTTTACCATAAATTTCGTTAAAGTCTACCAACTCAATCATAGCACGTTCAGCATTATCACCCAAACGAGCACCTAATTTTAAGATTCTTGTATAACCACCTGGGCGGCTTGCTACTTTTGGAGCGATAACTGTAAACAACTCTTTTACGGCTTGTTTATCATTCAAGTAACTAAAAACCACACGGTGTTGGTGCATGATTAGTTCCTTTGAATCAGTCTTCTTAGTTTTGGTGATCAATGGTTCTACAAAAGTTCTTAACGCTTTGGCTTTTGCTAAAGTTGTTACTATTCTTTTGTACTGGATTAATTGACAAGCTAAGTTTGTTAAAAGTGCTTTTCTGTGGGCTTTTGTTCTGCTAAGGTTATTAACTTTATCTCCGTGTCTCATTGTTGACTATTTTTTAAGTTGCACCGTGTCAGGAATTGCAACTGGTTTATATAATAAGTAAAAGAAATAATTTAAGATTAAAATCTAAACATTAAATCCAATACTTTTTTAAATTACATTTCTTCTTTGTCTACGCCTAATTTAGAAAGATCCATTCCAAATTGTAGTCCACGCTCATGAAGCACCAATTCAATTTCAGAAAGTGATTTTTGTCCAAAATTTCTGAATTTCATCAAATCTTCTTGTTCGTAACCAACCAATTCGCTCAAGCTATTGATTTTTGCTGCTTTGAGGCAGTTAAAAGCTCTAACTGAAAGATCTAAATCTTCTAGTGGAGTTTTCAATATTTTTCTCAACTGAAGTGTTTGTTCGTCTACAACATCTTCTTTCTTCTCTTCTTTGTTATCGAAGGTAATGTTTTCGTCGGTTATGATCATCAAATGTTGGATAAGGATTCTAGAAGCCTGTTTTACAGCATCTTCAGGATGGATAGTGCCATCAGTTACAACATCCATGATTAATTTTTCGAAATCGGTACGTTGTTCAACACGCGTGTTTTCGATGATGTACTTAACATTTTTGATTGGAGTATAGATAGAGTCTATTGGAATATATCCAAATGGAACATCTTTTACTTTATTGTCATCTGCTGGAACATAACCACGACCTTTAGTTATGGTCAGTTCAATGTTCAATTTAGCAGTGGTATCTAAAGTACAAATCAACAAATCAGGATTCATTATTTGAAACGAATTGGTTAAATCACCAATCATTCCAGCTGTAAATTCGCTTTTAGATTTGATTGAAAGAGTAATTTTTTCGTTGTTTACGTCAAAATCAACAATCTTTTTGAACCTAACTTGTTTAAGGTTTAATATGATTTCAGTAACATCTTCTACAACACCTTTAATTGTTGCAAATTCATGTTCTGCACCTTCTATAAAAATTCCGGAGATTGCATAACCCTCCAAAGAACTCAATAGGACTCTACGCAAAGAATTACCGATAGTTACACCATAACCTGGTTCCAAGGGACGAAATTCAAATTGTGCTTCGAATTCTGTTGCCTTTTGAAGAACTATTTTATCAGGCTTTTGGAAATTTAAAATGGCCATATTTAAATTTCAGATTTAATAAGTGAATATTCAGGAAAACCCTGAATACAAAGGGGTTTATTATTTAGAGTACAATTCTACGATTAGTTGCTCTTTAATATTCTCAGGTACGCTATCTCTTTCAGGATATGCAATAAATGTACCAGTCATTTCTGATTCATTCCACTCTAACCAGCTAAATTTGGGATTTTTTCCTCTCAACCTATCTTTGAAGTTTGTATTTTCAGCAGTTTTTTCCTTCAAACCAACTACATCACCTGAATTCAACTTGCAAGAAGGAACATTCATCACTTCACCATTCAATGTAATGTGTTTGTGTGCAACCATTTGACGTGCTGCTGGTCTGCTAGGAGCAATTCCTAAACGATAAACCACATTATCTAAACGGCTTTCTAATAATTTAATCAAATTTTCACCAGTTACCCCTCTCATTTTAGCAGCCTCTTCAAATGTATTGCGGAACTGGCGTTCTAGCAATCCATAAGTATATTTAGCTTTTTGCTTTTCTTTCAACTGAATAGCATATTCACTTGGTGCTTTTCTTTTGCGGGTTGCTCCATGTTGTCCTGGAGGAGTACTAGTTTTAGTAAAAGATTTTCCGTTTCCGAGAATCAATTCTCCGAAAACTCTATTTACTCTTGTTTTGGGTCCAATGTAACGTGCCATAAAAATAAAATCGATTTTTTAGTTTCATTTCCCGATTATGAAAAAATCTTAAAACTGAATCGGGAAACCTTTTAATTATTAACAGTAATATATATATAACCGTGATGGATAAAAAATACTATACCCTTCTCTTTTTTGGAGGGCGACAACCATTGTGAGGTAAAGGAGTAACGTCTTTAATCATAACAACTTCAATACCAGCAGTAGACAAGCCTCTGATAGCACTTTCTCTACCTGCACCTGGACCTTTCACAAACACTTCTACTCTCTTTAAACCTGCTTCGAATGCAACTTTTGCACAATCCGCAGCTGCCATTTGTGCAGCATAAGGAGTATTTTTCTTAGATCCTTTAAAGCCCATTTTACCAGCACTACTCCAAGAAATAACTTGACCTTGTTTGTTGGTTAAACTGATAATGATATTATTGAAAGTTGCAGAAATATGAGCATCTCCTAAACTATCAACCTTAACGATTCTTTTCTTAGCAGCCGCTTTGGCGCTTTGTGATTGAACTTTTGCCATTTTTTTAATTAATAGGTAATCTTAAAATACTTCTTACGAAGTTTCGAACTTTCCTCCCCCGCACTAATGGATCAGGTATATTCGATTGTCTAGTGCTCGTTAAAATAACATACTATAAATTAGCTAAACAAAAACTAGTCAATCACTCTTACGTAATCAACTTGTTGATTGTTTTACTTAGTTACTTTTTTCTTACCTGCTACTGTCTTACGCTTTCCTTTACGTGTGCGACTATTTGTTCTAGTACGCTGGCCACGAACAGGCAAACCTTTACGATGTCTTAATCCACGGTAACATGCAATATCCAATAAACGCTTGATGCTCATTTGAACCTCAGAACGCAACTGACCTTCAACTTTTAGTTCAGTTGTGATGATCGTACGAATTGCATTCAATTCTTCGTCATCCCATTGGTTAACCTTTTTACTGTAATCAATTTCTGCTTTATCCAAGATATATCTTGCAGTAGAAGATCCAATTCCGAAAATATAGGTTAAACCTATTTCTCCTCTTTTGTTTTTAGGTAAGTCAATACCGGCAATACGTGCCATATTTTATTTACTATTTACTGTTATTGTTAAATATTATTCCCAAATCAATTACAAAATTAACCCTGACGTTGCTTGTAACGTGGATTCTTCTTGTTGATAATGTAGAGTTTGCCCTTTCTGCGTACAATTTTGCAATCTACACTCCTCTTTTTAATTGCTGCTCTTACTTTCATAATGCTTAGTTTTTCCTTTCGGATCTTATTTATAGCGAAATATAATTCTACCTCTGGTTAAATCATATAAACTCAACTCAACACCTACTTTATCTCCAGGTAAAATTCGAATGTAGTGCATCCGCATCTTCCCTGATATTGTAGCCAAAATCTCATGACCATTTTCAAGTTTTACCTTGAACATTGCATTACTTAATGCTTCCGTAATAACTCCGTCTTGTTTAATTAATGCTTGTTTAGCCATACTTTTAAGGTTCGCAAAGGTAGGGAAATTATTTATTTTTCCAAAAATAAAATGCTTTTGAAAAAAATAAATTTTAAAATATTGAAAACCGACTTCAAATCTATGCTAAAATGATCAATTTTCCCTCTATTTTGCATTCTTCCTCTTCTTTAAAAATTCCATAATTCAAAATTGGTCATGGATTTGTAATGGTGCTGTAATTCATGCATATATCGAAGATTTACTATCTCACGGGTTTCATCTCTATAATGTAAAATTGCTGGGTGATCTTCTCTCGAAAAATCTATTTTAACCGTAAATGGTCCTTTTTCAAAGATTTCATACACTTCTTCTTTACCTACTACATGAAACCCTAACTGTAAAAGCTGCTCAATATTAATTTTAACAGGACTAATATCATCTAATCTATACCAATATTCATTGTCTGTATGTAAAACTTTTACAGTTTTATTAACATTGTTCACTTCTTCTACCTCTCCTTGTATAAGCTGGTCTTCAAAATTAACATTAACAATATCCCGGTATTTAAAATTTCTATTGAATGACATAATTCGTTTTTCTCTTTTACTATATATTTTATGCCATCAATATATATTAATACATATTGTTATTGCTTTTTTAAAAACTATCGTAGAAATATAATTTTTTAAGCAGAATTTCTCCCTGCATTTATAATTCCAAAACTGCAACGCATTGCCAACTTCTCATATACCGCCTTTAATGGTGATTCTACCAACTGCTCATTGCTTTCCCGCAATTTCGAAATGGCATATTGCTGAATCGTCAACAATGGTAAAACAATTCGCTCACGCATTTGAATAGACAGTTGATCTATAGGATAATCTGCCATCAACTCATTTTTACCAGATAATTTTAAAATGTATTTTTTTGTAAGCTCATACTCTTCATAAATAATTTCCCAAATTTCTCCATAAATAGGATGTGCTGAAATATAAGCTGTTAAAGGGAAAAAACATTTCAACATCGCCATTTCACAATTGTCTAATAAAGTTTTATAAAATAATGATTTCTTATACAACACTCTTGCTTCCTCCCATTTACCTATATCTTCTAAATGTTTTAATGCAGAACCCACACCAAAATAACCTGTAACATTTTGCTTCAATTGGCTCCAAGCTCCAACATACGGAATTGCTCGCAAATCATTTAAGGACAATCTACCACCTCGTCGCTTTGCCGGCCTACTTCCAATATTTGTTTCTGCATACAATTGCAATGGGCTTACTTGTGCTAAGTATTCCATGAATTGTGGATGATTTTTTAAATTTCCGTATTTCTCAAAACTCTTTTCTGCCATTGCATTAATAAGCTGCTCTTCAGATTCGCTTAATGTATAATTCTTATCTGCAAACAATTCATTTGAAATTCCTGCATGTAAAAGTTGTTCAATATTATACTGTGCTGAATCAATTGTGCCAAAATTTGAACTTACTGTTTGTCCTTGTATCGTTAATTGAATTTCATTATTGGCAATTTTATTTCCTAAGGAAGAATAAAACTTGTGGGTTTTACCTCCTCCCCTTGCCGGCGGACCGCCTCTGCCATCAAAGAACACAACTTCAACATCATGAAGTTTTGAAGCTTTTGTTAATGCAATTTTTGCTTGAAAAATGCTCCAATTTGCCATCCAATATCCCCCATCTTTGGTGCCATCTGAAAAACCTAACATAATGGTTTGTACTTTACCACGCTTTTTAAGATGCTTTTGATAATTTTCATCTGTGTACAACAATTGCATCACATCTCCAGCATTAAACAAATCTTCTATGGTTTCAAACAATGGAACTACATCAACATCTACATTTTGCATTTCTAAGCCCGCAAGTGAAAATAGTGTAAATACTTCCATCACATGAACTGCAGTTTTGCATTGGCTAATGATGTAACGATTACAACCTTTTTCTCCATTGTATTTTTGTATATATTGAATAGATTCGATGGTTGAAATAGCTTCTTTTACATTTACTTGATCAGGAATCTCAACTTTTTCATTTCGAAGCGTTTGCAAACCTTTTAATTTGTCGTCATCTGACAATAAATTATATCCACTAATAAAACATTCCATAACCTCTTGATGCACAGAACTGTCTTGCCTTATGTCTAATGTTGCAAAATACAAACCGAACAATTCTACCTTATTGATTAAACCATTCAACAAATTTAAAAACAAGCCATTGTGTTGATACAACAATATTTCTCTGATGGAAACTAAGGTTTGGGTTAATTCTTTAGCAGAAATATCTATTTGATGACCTGGGACGAATAAATTGTTGTACAATTTGGTTTCGAGTTCTTGCAAAATATTTTCTACCCCTTTGAAGGTAAGTCTTCTGCGAAGCCTACGAATATCCAAATAATAACATTTAATGATAGATCCCCGAAGTGCATCGCCAACTTTTTTAGTGATTTCTGCTGTTACAAATGGATTTCCATCTCTATCACCACCGGGCCAAAATCCCATTTGAACAATTGGATGATTAGCAGTTCCAATATCGGAGATTTGCTGTTTTATAAAATTGATTATCCTTCCAGATGCCGCATAAAATACATTCTCCAAATACCAAATTAAACTAGATGCCTCATCAAAAGGGGTTGGCTTTTGTTTTTTAAAGAATGGTGTTTTCCCCAGCTGTTGCAAATAACTATTGATTTGAGTTAAATTGTTTTCCTTAAGTGCTTTAGACAAATCATTGATAATACCCAAAACTGGTCCAGGGTAAAACTGGGTTGGATGTGCTGTGAGCACCAAACGGATATTGAAATTTTCAAGTTTGTCAATTACTTCTTGCTGTTTTCCGGATTGTAAGATTTCATTTTCCAATTGTTTCAATGTGCCTACTCCACTCAAATCGTGTACCGAAGCAAAAGCTGCATCTTCCAATGCATCAAACAAAACTACCTGACGTTCAATATATTGCACAAATCTAAACAACAAATCTGTTTGTTCTTCATCTCTTTTATAGCCAGTATGACGAACAAAAAATTCGTCGATTACATCAGATGGACTTTGTTTTTTCTTATATCCTTCTTCACAAATGCTGTTAAACATAGATAAAAAAATCCCTGTTTTCTCAATTCTATGAAATGGCAATGATGTGAAAAGGCTATTGTACAATTGAAATTTAATACCTACCAACTGTTTAAATTGGTGCAAAGCCGGAGAGATTGTCTGACTCATTATTTACGTTAAATTGCTTGCTTTAAATTGGACACAAAATAGTTATTATATCTTATTATGAAATATGAGTTTTAGCAAAATTTGATTTTAAACCCTTTAACAGTTTTAATTATCACCTTTTATTGCTTTATACGCCATTCAAAATGAAATTAAAATGTATTAATTGGCAAATGCTTAGGCAGTTTATAATATGCTATATACAAACCTAAAGCATAACCTAGGAAACACTAAATAATTTTTATCAAAAAACCATATACTTTGTTTGTTATCTAATATATTTAACCATATATTTGCAAATCTCTAAAGATAATGGCAAAATACTTTACATATCAGTTTTCATTTTTACGGTTTGGATACAAACCCGTTGCCATTATTCTATTTGTTATTACAACTATTATTACAGCCATTATTACAACCCGTTAAGGGTTGAATTATACCATATTATCCATTGGGCATTTTGCTTTATAATTAACTACGACCTAGTAATTAAAAAATAGTATTACATGTTAGTAATCAAATTTGGCGGCACTTCTATGGGAAGTACTGCGGCCATTGAATCGGTAAGGAAAATAGTAAGTGAAAAATTAAAAAAAGAAAATTGCATCGTTGTGGTTTCGGCGATGAGTGGCACAACAGATTTACTTATACGTTGTGGAAAATTGGCAGCTTCTGGAAGCGAAGAGTGGGTTGAATTGTTGCAACAATTGGAACAACGCCACCTTGAAACCATCAAATCTGTTGTACCCATTCAACACCAGAGTCATGTTTTAAGTTTTACTAAAACCTATTTCAACGAGCTTGAAGATATTTTACATGGTGTTGCTTTGTTAAAAGAACTCTCAGATCGAACGCTCGATCGCATAATGAGCTTTGGGGAATTGATGTCTTCCCGAATTATTACTGCTTCTTTTGTATTGGATGGACTTCCCGCAGTTTGGAAAGATGCTCGTGAGCTTATTCAAACCAATGCTAGATATGGTGCGGCGGAAGTTGATTTTGCAACAACAAATCTACAAATCAATAATTATTTGCAAGAAGGAAATTCCTTAACAGTAATTCCAGGTTTTATTGCAGGTGAAGAAGGTGGCACAACCACAACCCTTGGCAGAGGTGGTTCTGATTATACGGCAGCCATTGTTGCAGGTGCTGTTTCTGCTTCTGCTTTAGAAATATGGACAGACGTTACAGGGATGATGACTGCAGATCCTCGCTGGGTTGCTAATGCGAGAACCATTCCTATGATTACTTATAAAGAAGCCATGGAACTTTCGCATTTTGGAGCTAAAGTAATTTATCCGCCTACCATACAACCTGTAATGCACAAAAACATTCCGGTTTGGGTTAAAAACACCTTTGATCCGCAAGCACACGGCACTTTAATTCAATCTGAAAACCTCCCCACCGGCGAAACCATCAGGGGATTAACAAGCATCAACAAGATTGCATTGCTAAGTCTTGAAGGCAGCGGCATGGTTGGGATCCCTGGATTTTCAAAACGCTTGTTTGAAGCACTTGCAACTGTAAGAATCAATGTTATTCTAATCACCCAAAGTTCTTCCGAACATTCTATTTGTGTTGCAATTGACGCTTCTCTTGCTACAAGTGCCAAAACGGCTATAGATGATGCCTTTGCTTATGAAATAAAAATTGGCAGCATTGAACCGATTGCCATAGAAATAGATTTATCCATTATTGCCTTAGTTGGCGAAAACATGAAGAGTCATCCTGGTATTAGTGGAAAAATGTTTGGCACACTTGGACGCAATGGCGTTAACGTGCGTGCCATTGCCCAAGGTTCATCAGAAAGAAATATATCTGCCGTAATTTCATCACTTGATGTAAAAAAATCACTTAACGTGTTGCACGAAGAATTTTTTGAAACATCTTATAAACAAATCAACCTTTTTATTGCCGGAACGGGCAATGTAGGAAAACGACTGTTGTTGCAATTGCAACAACAACAAGAATTTTTACTTAAGCACCTCAGATTGCAAGTAAATATTGCAGGAATCATCAACTCACGCAAAATGATTGTGCCTGAAGAAGGAATTTTGAATGCCGATATTGATGCAGCATTTGCTGAAGGTGTAACCGCAGATTTAGACCAGTTTGTTGATCAAATAATTCAAAAGAATTTACGAAACACAGTTTTTGCAGATGTTACGGCAAACGAAAATGTAGCAGGTGTTTACAATAAATTATTAGGAAAAAGCATTGCCGTTGTGGCTTGCAATAAAATTGCGGCCTCATCTCCTTATGAAAATTACCAAAATTTAAAAGATCTTGCCAATTCGAACAATACCCGTTTCTTGTTTGAAACAAATGTAGGAGCAGGTTTACCCGTTATTGGTACGCTTAACGATTTAAGAAGAAGTGGCGACAGCATTACAAAAATTGAGGCTGTTTTAAGTGGAACTTTGAATTATGTATTTAATTATTACGATGGAAGTTCGCCTTTTGCAGCAATTGTAAAAAAAGCTCAAGATGAAGGATTTACAGAACCTGATCCACGTTTGGATTTAAGTGGAACAGATGTGATGCGTAAAATCATGATTCTTGCCCGCGAATCTGGCGTTATGCTTGAAATGGAAGATATCAGTAATGCCGGATTTATGCCCACATCTTGTATGACAGGCTCAGTAGATGATTTTTACAAAGAAATGGAAGTTCAAGAAAGTCACTTTCAATCACTTTATAAATCTGCAAACGAAAAAGGCAATAAATTAAAATTTGTAGCCCGCTTAGAAAACGGAAAAGCAAGTGTAGGATTACAACACATCGACCCACAACATGATTTTTATCATTTATATGGGAAAGACAATATTGTGCG
>CAMBYC010000025.1 GCA_945871875.1 Sphingobacterium thalpophilum | reverse complement strand
TTTGAGCGATAAAGGTTTTGAAAAAACCAAAGGCATAATGAGTCTTGAATATGTGTTGCAAAAGTTAGAACCTCAAAATGTGCATAGAATTCCCGAGAATTATTCAATTGCTATTTATGGAAAACCAAATAAAGACAGTATTTGGGGTTGGAAGTTTGGCGGACATCATATTGCATTAAATTTTACTGTTGTAAAAGACCAAGTTGCTTTTGCTCCATTCTTTTTTGGTGCCAATCCGGGAAATGTAGGAGAAGGTGCACAAAAAGGGTATCGTGCATTAAAAGACGAGGAAGATTTTGGATTTGAACTATTAAATTCCCTTGATACAATCCAACTCAAAAAAGCAGTTTTCACCAATATAGCTTTCAAAGAAATCGTTACTACAAATTCTCCGAAAGTATCGGCATTAAAAATTGAGGGAATTGTGGCAAATGAATTAACCAACCCTCAAAAAATCATTCTCAACAAACTCATTGTTTGTTATTTGTCTGCAATGCCCAAAAATTTAGCGATAAGTAGAATCAAAAAGATAAAAAATGAAGATTTCAATGAAATTTATTTTGGATGGGCAGGAGCTTTGAATAAAGAAAATGGTCATTATTATCGCATCCAAGGAAAATCATTTTTAATAGAATTCGATAATACCCAAAACAAAGCCAATCATATTCATACTGTTTGGCGAGATTTTAATGGCGGTGATTATGGCGAAGATTTGATTCAAGAGCATTACCATAAGCACAAACATTGATTGGGAAAATACTATTTAGTAATTTGAACTCGCTACTTGAAGCAATATCCTTAAAGATTCTTCTTGTTTAACAGTTTGTTTTTTGTTGTTGCAACAAAAATTAAAAAACTTGATTCTGCACTTTTATCTTTCTTGCGGTTGAAACTCTGTTTCTTACAAAATCAACATCACGAATGTAAATTGTATTGTGTTCATGTGGAGCGTGCAATAATATTAGATTTCTGTTAATAGGATCGTACTGGTAAGGTTGAAAACCATTTTGTAAAAATTGATTGTGAATGGCTGTTTCATCAAATCCATATCTGCTACCTGATCCGTTTAATTCGATTATAACAGCTTTTAATGCTGGGTTTCCAATTGTTTTTTCTGCTCCTTTTAGAACATTAGTTTCATAACCTTCAACATCAATTTTTATAACTGTTGGGATATTTACAATTATGCTGTCTAATGTCATTACTTTTACTTCAATAACGGCATCCGTTTTCAATTCTTCTTGTGTTGCCACATGATTCACTGTATCCTGCTCACTTGTAAATGACAATATTTCTTCTTTTTCTCCTACCGCAATATTCAACAATGAAACTTTAGAACCTATTTTGTTGATTGCCACATTCAATTCTAAACTTGCAAAAACTCCTGGAACTGGTTCAATGGAAAGTGTAGCCGCTCCAATTTCCGCAGATGCTAAAACAGTATAAACCCCAATATTTGCACCTAAATCTATAAAATGATCTTCTGGCCTTAAACAATGAAGTACAAAAAGCATATCATTAAATTCCAACAATCCATTGTAAAGATTTCCTGTAGCACCTTTCATTCCCTTTTGTATGATCAATTTGCTGTTGGCAGTTAATTGATATACAATTGGATGTGGGTTTAATAAATTATTTATCTGCCATATTACAAATCGCCATATTCCTAAAATTGGTTCATTTTTGTTAAATGGATGATTCCAAGTTTTTTTCAATACTTCAAATAGTTCAAACATTTAATGGGTTTTGAAATTTAAAAGTATGAATACTATGCCAGATTCATAAATCTTTTAAATTCCTTTATTTAGGCGTGATTATAATCCATCAAACCCTTATGTATATTTTTTTCTTGTCTAATAGATACCCAATTGCCCAAAAAGCCATAACATGTGCAATTGCAAACAACAATGAACCAGGATAATTTCCAAATGGCTGCTGGAATAGATTTTTATAAATCCACGCGTATCCGTTTGTAAATGTTTGTTTGCCATCTGCAACTTCACCAGTAATGTGCATTAACATGTAGAGTTTTACCCAAACACCACTCAACACAAAAATGAACAATGGATTTTTACCAAACACTTCAAAGAAATTTATCCAGATGCCATTTACTTTCTTTAATTCAATGAAATAAATCAAAACTGAAATCACCATAAGTGCCAAACCCGTTGTGTAGAGCACATAAGAGCTTGTCCATATTTTTTTGTTGATTGGGAAAACCATGTCCCACATAAAAGCGGTAAAAATTAAAATAGCTGCAACTACAAACAAATGTGTTACCATTTCGAAGGTTTTACCTTTTCTAATGATGAATTCACCTGCAAGGTATCCAAAAACAACTTGAACGATGGCGGTAATTGTACTTGTAAGTCCCTCAGGATCAAATGCAATTCCTTCTCCATGGTACATATGTGCATCACCTAAAACTATTTTATCTATTGAGGTTCCAAAATAACCATTGAGACTAAACGGATCTGTAGCATTCCCAAATGTTATACACAATACCCAATATCCAATCAACAAAATTCCTGAAACTATTAGAGAACCTTTCTTGCCAGTAAAAAATACAATCAGCGATGCAAAAAAATATGCTAAAGCTATGCGTTGTAAAACCCCTAGAATCCGCAATTTGTCTAATGTTTTAGCTACCAAAGTTCCATCGGCACTCCAATTGCTCCATTTTACAAATGGAAACCAATTCAACAATAAACCTATTAAAAATATCAATAAAAAGCGTTTGGTTATTTTCCATAAAAATACTCCGTTTTGTTGCTTGTTTTCTAGTGTTGTTCTGTTGAAAACAAATGCCATAGCGTTTCCTACGGCAAAAAGGAAAAAAGGAAAAACCAAATCTGTAGGCGTGCAACCATGCCAAGGTGCGTGCTCAAAAGGGGGATAAATGTAATTCCAAGAACCTGGATTGTTTACCAAGATCATCAAAGCAACTGTTGCCCCACGAAAAACATCAAGCGAAAGAAACCTCTTCATATAAAAATGGATTACCGATATTCAATTGATTAAATCTGTAAATGTTAAATTACATCTTCTTTAACAAATCCGTATTTAAATGTATAGATAGTTAAAATTTGTGTTAAAAATATTTTATTTGTACTTTAAAATTTGAAAAATATGATTGATAAGGGTTGCTTTATTCATCCCAGTGCTATAATTGATGATGGTGCCACAATTGGAAATGGCACTAAAATTTGGCATTTTTCTCATATTATGGGTTCTTCCCAAATTGGCGATGGATGCACAATTGGACAAAATGTTTACATAGATGCACACGTTGCAATTGGAGACAGGGTTAAAATTCAAAACAATGTCTCTGTTTATCAGGGTGTTACAATTAACGATGATGTGTTTTTAGGCCCATCGGTGGTATTTACTAATGTAATCAACCCACGCAGTTTTGTTGAAAGAAAGCATGAATTTAAACCTACATTGGTTAAAAAAGGTGCAAGTATTGGTGCCAACGCCACAATTGTTTGTGGTGTAGAATTGGGTGAATATTGTTTGATTGGTGCTGGTTCTGTAGTATTGAAAAATGTAAAACCCTTTGCATTAGTAGTTGGAAATCCTGCCCATCAAATAGGCTGGGTAAGCAAAACTGGAATAAAATTACAATTTAATGAGGTTGATTTTGCCTATTGTGTAGAAGAAAATTGCACTTATCATTTAAAAGATAATACAGTGAACTTTTAAAATAACTTTGAGTAAGGTTTCAAAATTCAGCAATGTTGAAAAAAGCAAAGCCTTTCAATGTATATTTGCAAATACAATTAAAGTAAGTTTAATCTTTTGTTGGTTTTTTTGAAATTTGCAAAAATCGCAAATGCCAATTTAATAATTAAGTTCCTGATAATAGCTTTGAAGAAAGATTTAGAAATTTAAATAAATTGTATCCTTTTGAGTGTATGGAAAAAGAACAAGTAAACAAATGGTTTGCAATATATACTAAGCCTCGGTGGGAAAAAAAAGTATATAAATTGCTCATCGAAAATGATTTTGAAGCTTACTGTCCAATCAATAAAGTACGAAAAAAATGGAGTGATAGGTATAAAATAGTTGAAGTGCCGTTGTTTACGAGTTATGTTTTTGTTCGGATTGATGCAACAATGACAACAAAAGCGAGAATGATAGACGGGGTGTTGAATTTTGTTTATTGGAATGGGAAGCCTGCTGTTGTCAAAGACTTTGAGATTGATAACATCAAAAAGTTTTTAGGAGAATATGAATATGTAGATCTAGAGTCGATTGATTTTAAAGCAGATGATAATGTTCTCATTGCTTCAGGGGCATTTATGGATATGGAAGGGAAAGTATTGAAACAATTGGGTAATTTTGTTGAAATCGAAATAAAAAGCTTGGGCTTTAAATTGGTAGCAAAAGTTGAAAAGGCAAACCTACTAAAATCATAAATCCCTTGCTGGCTTTAAATTTCAGTTGCTTTCAATGATTTATAAACATTAATAATATAGATTCATATAAAAATATGTATTGCCATTTTTCAAAATTATTGTCTCTCTTTTTTATTATTTCTATTTGTTCATCTTGTGGTGTTAATAAAAAATATACTGAAGATCTCCGTTATTTTAAAGGATTAAATGACTCTCTTAAAATTACTATGCCATTAAATGAACCTAAAATCGAGAAAAATGATATTCTTTTTATTGGCATTTCAAGTAGTGACCCCCAAAAAACTGATTTACTCTTAAATCCTTATGTAATGCAGGGCGCTGGCCAAAATATCGCAAATAACACCACCAATACGCTTGGTTATATGGTTGATAATGATGGATATATTACACTTCCATTAATTGGTAAAGTATTGGCTTTTGGAAAAACTAAGCAAGATCTAACAACCGATCTAATCGAAAAGTTAAAAATACAAGTTCAAGACCCTATAGTAAATGTGCGTTTCCTCAATTTTAGAATTACGGTTATCGGGGAAGTTGCAAGACCAGGTTCATATTCAATACCAAATGAAAGAGTAAATTTATTAGAGTCACTCGGAATGGCCGGAGATTTAACACCATTTGCAAGAAGGGATAATATCTTAATAATCAGAGAAAAAGACGGTAAACAAGAATTTGCAAGAATGAATATTTCTGGAAACAATGTTTTTCAATCACCTTATTTTCAATTGAAGCAAAACGACATTGTTTATGTTGATATAAATAGTAGAAAAGTGCCAAACGCCGACCAAGCTTCTACAAGAAACATTAGTATCATACTTGGCTCGATATCTTCTTTAGGTATTTTAATAACTGCAATAAATGCACTAATCAAATAATTGAAAAATACAGCAGAATGGATCAGATGATGATTGAGGACAATTCTAACCTAAATAATACAAATAAAAAGCTAAAATGGAAACTAAGCTCTAGAGAAAATATAATTAAATATCTAAGGTATTCTCCATTGTTTTTGCTTACTATTTGTTTGTCATTAGGTATTTCTTTTCTTTATCTTAGATATACTACACCTGTTTTTGAAGTTTCTTCATCCATTTTTATCAAATCTGATAGTAAATTTCAACCTAGAGGTAATGATGAACTTTCCACATTAATGTTTTTGTCTCAAACTGGCGGCATCGATAACGAAATTGAAATTTTGAAGTCCAATTCATTGATGCAGCGAGTTGTAAAAATTCTTAATCTTGAATCTCTATATTTTGCTATCGGTAAGGTGAAATCTTCCAATGTTTATGGCTCAAACCCAATAAATCTAAGAATGATAAATGTAGTAGATTCTACAAAAAAAATTGATATCATCGTAAAAATTATAGACAATAAGCGTTTCAAATTTGATGGCGATAAAACTAAAACTTATCAATTTGGACAAACAATTCATGCAAAATTTGGAAGTTTTACATTGAGTGTTAATGACAGTATTTTAAGAAAATCAAATTACATGGATTATTTAATCACATGGAAGAACACCAAAATGGCTGCTTCAAGTTTATTGTCTTCATTACAAATAAAACCATTAACATTAAAATCTGATGTACTTAAATTGTCTTATATCACCGATAACACAAAAATGGGTGAGGATATTTTAAATGTATTGATGAATGAATACAATCGAGCAGATCTTGAAGAAAAAAATATTCAAGCATCTAAAACACTAGATTTTATTAATGAAAGAATTGCATTTATTGGTAATGAATTGAACGACGTTGAAAACACTCTTTTTAATTATAGGAAGAAAAATAATGTGTTAAATATTGAGTCTCAAGGAAATGTATTTTTAGAGAGCATTAAAGAAACTGAACAAAACTTACAAAAGCAAGATGTAAAGCTTGAAATTGTAGAGATGTTAACTGATTATCTCAACAAATCGGTTCATAAATACGATGTAATTTCGACAGATTTGGGGTTGGAATCGGTTGCCCTCGGTCAACTTACTACCCAATTTAATGCACTACAAATTGAAAGGGCAAATCAAGTAAATTCTAGCACAGTTGATAATATATTTGTTAAACGTTTAGAAAGCAATATTGAAAAGCTTAGAAAGTCTATTATTGAAGAGTTAAACAACCTCAAAGGGACTATAGAAATAGCAAAGTCTGATGTGGTTAAACAAAACAAAAACTATCAATTTCAAATAAAACAAATTCCGGCTGTTGAGAAAGGATTGTTGGATATTAGTCGACAACAGGGAATTAAGCAAGAATTGTATGTATTTCTTGGTCAAAAGCGAGAACAAACTGCAATTACAAGAGCTTCTAATATTTCCAACTCTAAAATTGTTGATGAGGCTCAAACTTCTACATTACCAAAATCTCCAAACAGAGCCAATATATTTTTTGTAGCCATTTTATTGGGTCTTTTGCTTCCCATATTAATTATTTATATTCTTGATTTGTTGAACGATAAAATCACTATGTTAAGCGATGTTACCAATTTCAGTGAAGTTCCAGTATTGGGAGAAATTGGTTCTGCAGATTTTAAGCATTCAATTATTGCAGTAACAAAAAACGATCGAAGTGTAATTGCTGAACAATTTAGAATTCTACGTACCAACTTAAATATGATTTTAAAAAAGGGTGAAAAACCTGTAATTCTTATTACCTCTAGTTTTAGTGGTGAAGGAAAATCTTTTATTGCAATAAATCTTGGTGCGGTTATTTCTTTGTCGGATAAAAAAACTGTAATTCTCGAGTTTGACATTAGAAAACCCAAAATTGCAAGTCGTTTGGGTGTTAATCAGAAAGCGGGATTATCAAGTTTCTTAACAGGCCATTCTGAAATTGAAGAAATTATCAATAAAGTAGAAAACTTTGATAATCTCTATATTATTCCTTGCGGAATAATTCCTCCAAACCCTTCTGAGTTATTGCTTAGTGACCAAATGGAAGTGCTTTTTACTTACCTTAATAAAAATTTTGACACAATAATCATTGATAGTGCACCAGTTTGTATGGTAAGTGACGCATTAACAATTAGTAAATTTGCCAATTGTTCATTGTATATTGTTAGACAACGTTTTACCATAAAAAGACAAGTGGCTACAATTGATGAATTTTATCAAACCAAAAGGTTACCCCGAATGTCTGTGCTTGTGAATGACGTAAATGCAAG
Source organism: Sphingobacterium thalpophilum (assembly GCA_945871875.1). Classification (GTDB taxonomy): domain Bacteria; phylum Bacteroidota; class Bacteroidia; order Chitinophagales; family Chitinophagaceae; genus Pollutibacter. The sequence continues at coordinate 23,870 of CAMBYC010000025.1, read as the reverse complement.
AAGTACAGGATATTATGGTTACGGAAATTATGGATATGGTGAAGCTTATGGGATTGATATAGAAAATAGTAAAAAGAATAAACTGAAATCCATTTTAGGTAGATTGTTTTCTAAAGGATAGAATATTTGATTTTTATTATTCAGGCAAGAAAATTATACTTTTATTGGAATAAATCATAAATGGCAACACTAAAACGGAACTTAATTTTTAACTATTTCGGAAGTTTTCTGATTGCCATTTTCCAGTTCATTACCATTCCATTTTACATTAAACTGTTGGGGAAAGATGCTTACGGATTGGTAGGATTTTATAGCACTCTACAAGCAGTTTTCATCATTTTTGATTTAGGAATAAGTGCAACTTTCAACAGAGAAATGGCTAAAGCTTCTTCTCAAGAAGGATCTGGTCAGTATGCCAATAATTTATTCAAAACCTTTGAAGTTTTATATTGGTTGATTGCTTTGGCCGTTGGATTGCTTGTTATAACCTTATCATCATTTATAGCTAACCATTGGATTGGCGACAAAGTTTTGCCTCAAAATGTGAAACTTCAATCCGTAATAATGATGGGCGTTTTGTTGTTGTTTAGATGGCCAATTGCACTTTATACAGGTGGTTTATTTGGTTTGCAACAACAAGTTTCATATAATATTATCAACCTAATTGCAGAATTTGTAAAAGCATTGGGAGCCATTTTACTTTTGTATTTCTACAATTCTGATATTCGAATTTTCTTTGTTTGGCAAATTGTAATATCTGCATTGGTATTGTTTGTGCTTCGTTTGGTGTTAAAACGCAAAATGCCTCCGGCATCTGAAAAACCTGTTTTTAATTTCGGATTGATTGCTTCACTTAGGAAGTTTACATTAGGAATGAGTGGCATTTCATTAATATCTATTCTGGTTTACGAAGCAGATAAAATATTTGTAGCCAAATTGACAACACTTGCTTTTTTAGGGATTTATACCACCACAAGCAGCGTTGCATCTTCTTTGTCGAGGTTCTCTTCACCACTTGGACAATCTTTTTACCCACGTATAGTTCAAGAAGTACAAAAAAACAATTCAATTGAAGTGGCTAAGTTGTTTAAAAATGCTTCCCAATTAATGGCTGTATTGGTGTCTCCAGTCTCATTACTAATTTTCTTCTTTTCCAAAGAATTGCTGTTGATATGGACAAAAAATGAAGAATTTTCCGCAATTGGAGCAGATCTTTTAAAAATATTTATTATCGGAAATTTAGCGGTTACCTTCAATGCTATACCTTACATTCTGCAGCTTTCTTATGGCTATACCAAGCTTACTTTTTACCAGAACGTATTTCTGTTCATTGTTTTGATTCCAGCTTTATTAATAGTTGTTCCCAAATATGGAGTTCAAGGGGCAGCCTTTATTTGGATGTTTTCTAACGTCTTGGTTTTTTGTGCCAGCAGTTTCATTATGTTTAAAAAATACCTTTCAGCAGATAGAAATTATTGGTACATACATTTTATAATAAAGCCTGTATTGATTTCGATTTTGTGTTTATCAGCATTCCGATATCTATTTGACTTATTTCAAATTGAAGGTGTTCTTACTAGCTCGGTATATTTTACAATTAGTTTGTTTTTATCTTCTATTGTTTTGATGCTTTCATATACCAATTATAGAAATGCAGCCATAAAATTCATAGGTAATTTTGGTAGTAAAATACAAACTAAGTAAATAAAAGCATTTGATTTAATTAGTAACTATTTATTCTAAATTCCGCATTCAATTCATCAATCTTCCAACTCTTCATCCACAGCATTCCTTAATACTGAGGCACTCATTTTTCTCAATGGATTGCGATGGGCATCTGCATAATTCATTCTTTTGTTATAAATATCAATAGCAGTAAAAACGGATTCTCTGAAAGAGGTTTCATCAGCTTTGTCTTTGCCCGCAATATCAAATGCAGTACCGTGATCGGGTGAAGTGCGAATAATCTGCAAACCAGCGGTAAAATTAACACCAGGTCCGTTTGACAATGATTTAAACGGTATCAATCCTTGATCGTGATACATTGCTAAAACGGCATCAAATTTTTCATGATTTCCTCTTGCAAAAAATGCATCTGCAGGATTTGGTCCATACGCTAAAATATCATGGTGTTTAGCATCAATCACAGCTGGTCTGATAAAATCTATTTCCTCTCTTCCAATTAATCCTTCATCTCCAGCATGCGGATTGAGTCCTAAAACAGCAATTCTTGGTTTATCAATTCCAAAATCTTTTCGCAAGGAGTCTTTCATTATCTTCAATTTTGAGATAATTGCTTCCTTTGTAATGTGTTTTGCCACTTCTGCAACAGAGATATGTTCAGTAACCAATCCAACACGCATATTTTGTGCACACATCAACATTAAAACATCCTTTGCACCAAAAAAATGTTGTAGAAATGGAGTATGACCTGAAAAAGGGAAATCAGCATCTTGTACATTTTTTTTGTGTATGGGAGAAGTAATCAATGCATTTATTTTGTTTTCTTTAAAAGCTTGGGCAGCAGCTTTTAAAGAAAGAACAGCATATTTACCGCCATTTTCATTTAAAACTCCAGGGTTCATGAGCACTTCCTCTTCCCAAACGTTAAATACATTTAGTTGCTTAGGATTGATTTTAGACCAATCTTTAGTGCTGTTAAAACTTACATTAGATTCTGCAATTGATTTACGGTAAAAATTGATGCATTTGTTAGAAGCAAAAACAACTGGAGTGCAAAATTCCATCATTCTTGGATCAGCAAAAGTTTTTAAAATGCATTCAATACCAATTCCGTTGAGGTCGCCGGAAGTGATTCCAATAATTGGTTTTTGTGGAGCAGTAATCATACTATATAATATTGACAATAAAGGTAGTAATTTTGAAGGGCATGTATACGTTGAAAAAATCATTAGGACAGCATTTTTTGAAAGATGAGGGTGTTTGTAAGCAAATTGTTGATAGTTTAAGGCAATCAAACTTTAAAAACTTGGTAGAAGTTGGTCCAGGAGGAGGAGCAATTACAAAATATATCCTTCAAATACCAGATATAAATTTCAAGGCAGTAGAATTGGACGAGGAAAAAGTAGTGTATTTGTTGAAAACTTTCCCCCAATTGACTGGCAAGATTATTAATGAAAGTATTTTAGATATTTCAGAACCTTTTCAAGAAAAGTTTACTCTCATTGGCAACTTTCCTTATAATATTTCTAGTCAGATTTTATTTAAAGTATTAGAATGGGAACCCAATGTGGAAACGGTTATTGGAATGTTTCAAAAAGAAGTGGCAAAAAGAATTGTGGCGCCCCCTGACAATAAGGAATATGGTATTTTGAGTGTGTTGATTCAAGCTTTTTTCAAGGTTGAATATTTGTTTGATGTGGATGAACAATGTTTTAACCCACCACCCAAAGTAAAAAGTGGGGTAATCAGGCTTACCAACATTCAAAATCCATACAATATTACCCAGCAGCGTAAATTTTTCAACTTGGTAAAAACGGCATTTGGACAAAGAAGAAAGCAATTGCGTAATCCATTAAAAGGAATGTTTGATGCAACGGTTTTACAAGATCAAATATTTACCAAGCGAGCAGAAAACCTAACAGTAGCAGATTATGTTGATTTGATGAAAAAAATGAAATGAAGCCAAAAGTATTAATTACCGCAAAAGCACACCCACTTCTACAAAAAAGTTTAGAAGAAAAGGGGTATCATGTAGTAGCAAAAGTTACAATCTCCTATCCAGAACTGCTTCAAGAAATTGGAGAATACCAAGGTTTAATCATTACTACCAGATTAAAAATTGATAAACCCGTTTTATTGGAGGCAAAAGCCCTAAAATGGATTGGCAGATTAGGAAGTGGTATGGAATTGGTAGATACAGAATTTGCCAAAACATTGGGAATCCAGTGTGAAAGTAGTCCAGAAGGCAATTGCAATGCAGTTGCTGAACAAGCTTTAGGGATGTTGTTGTCTTTGATGAATAAAATCAACAAAGCATCAAGAGAAATTAAGGATGGGAAATGGTTGCGTGACATCAATAGAGGCGATGAGTTAACGGGGAAAGCAGTTGGAATTATTGGATATGGCAATACTGGTGCGAATTTTGTAAAACTTTTACAGGGTTTTGGTGTAACCGTTTTGGTTTACGATAAATACAAGTTTGGTTTTTCAAAAGATTATATCCATGAAGCATCTTTAGAACAAGTAATGCGTTATTCAAATATTATAAGCATGCATCTTCCTCTAACTGCAGAAACTTATCATATTGCAAACGAAAACTTTTTTAGTGCTTTGGAAATGAAACCCTATTTTATCAATACAAGTAGGGGGGCGATTCATGATACAGCTGCTTTGATAAATGCACTAGAGCAGGGACAAATAAAAGGAGCGGCATTAGATGTTTTAGAAAATGAGGAGCTACAATCTTACACAGCTGAAGAGAACATTCAATTGAATAAGTTGTTAGAAAATCCAAATGTTATCATAACGCCACATATTGCGGGGTATAGTCATGAAGCATTTGAAAAAATGAGTAGAGTTATACTAGAAAAACTAAAATTGTGATGTAATCTAAATAATAATTTGATGTTTCCTAGAACTAAAATATTAAGGTTGAAATGAAATTCTTATTTTTGTATGCTACAACGCATCAGCAAAAACTGGAGCGTTGTTTTTTTTTATTAAATTTCTAATCTTCGCAAAAAAATATAGGAGAGATTATGAGTGAAATCCTTTATGTTTCTCGAGAAACGCTTGAGCAAATGCAAGCAGAATTGCATCACTTAAAAGCTGTAGAAAGACCAGCAGCGTCAAAGGCAATTGCTGAGGCAAGAGAAAAAGGCGATCTTAAAGAAAATGCCGAATATGATGCTGCAAAAGAAGCCCAAGGGCTTTTGGAAGCACGAATTAAGAAGTTTGAAACAGATATGTCTAATTGTAGAATTCTAGATACAGATACAATTGATACATCAAAAGTTTCAATTTTAACCAAGGTTAAAATCACCAACATTGCAAACAACACTTCGGTAACTTATCAAATTGTATCAGAAAAAGAAGCAGATTTGAAATTGAAGAAAATCTCTGTAACCTCGCCAATTGGAAAAGGATTATTGGGAAAGAAACCTGGTGAAATTGCTGAAGTTATTATCCCATCTGGTAAAATTTCTTTTAAAATTGAGGAAATTACAAAATGAGTATTTTCACCCGTATTATAAGTGGAGAAATTCCTTCATATAAAATTGCAGAAAATGAACATTTTTATGCTTTTTTAGATATATCTCCTTTACAACCTGGGCATACTTTAGTGGTTCCTAAGCAAGAAATAGATAGAATATTTGATTTGCCAAAAGAAACGTTGGCAGAAATGATGTTGTTTGCACATCCAATTGCTAAAGCAATCGAAAAATCGTTTCAATGCAATAGATGTGGGATTGCAGTAATCGGTTTAGAAGTGCCGCATGCACATATTCATTTGGTTCCAATCAACTCTGCAGATGATCTTAATTTCACCAGAGAAAAGTTAAAACTTAGTATTGATGAAATGAAAGCTTGCCAAGAAAAAATAATTTCTAATGTATAACACTAAGCCAGCTCCGGTAAATAGACCGTCTTTAGTAACTGCAGTTTGTATTACTTTGTTTGTTACAGGTTTATTGAGTATCGTTTTTTCCTTCTTTGGTGAATATGCAAAATTCGGGGTATTGTATTCGGCATTAAATATGCTATTAACGGTAACAATATTTGCTTCACTCTCCGGAATTTGGGAAATGGAAAGATGGGGGGTATGGTTGTTCTCAGCGTTAATTGTGGTAAAATTTGGATTAGATGTCTTTTTTCATGCTTTCAATATCTTGGAATTGTTGTTGCTGTTGCCGATAGGGTGTTTTGTCTATTACATTAAGGAATTTCGGAAATGAGTTATGAGTTATGAATTATGAATTATGAATTATGAATTATGAATTAATTTATGGAGGCGAGAGTTAATAAATCTAAATAAAAAAAATATTTTAATTTTTGACCCTTACTACTTACCACTTCCCACTAGTAATTCATAATTTATAATTTATAATTCATAATTAATCTTGTCAGGGTTATTTTTAATAAAATCCTCCCAGCCTTTTGATTTGCTGGAAGTTGATTTACGTGATGGGTTGTCTTGAAAATGATGACAAATGGCTACGGCAAGTGCATCTGAAGCATCAAAGCTACTTTTGGTTTCGGGGAGAATTAAAAGTTGTTGCAACATTTTCCACACTTGCTCTTTATCTGCATTTCCATTTCCTGTTACCGATTGTTTTATTTTTTTGGGAGCATATTCTGTAACGGGTAATCCGTGTGTCATTGCTACTGCGATGGCAATTCCTTGAGCTCTACCTAGTTTGAGCATACTTTGGATGTTCTTTCCATAAAAAGGTGCTTCAATGGCCATCTCATTAGGTTTGTGTGTGGCAATCAATTCTTGCATCTTACTAAGTATCATTTCTAACCTTTGGAACATCGTTTTTTTTGAAGAAAACTTTGCACTGTCCATAGTTATTAAGGTTAATGTTTTACCAGTCACCTTTATCACACTAAACCCCATTTGTAACGTACCTGGGTCGATACCTAGAATTATTTTGGAAGATTGTAACAATAGGGAAGTATTTTTGAAAAAAAATTATCTGAACAAAAGTATTAAAATATTCATCAACTATCTGATAGGTCCAATTTTCTTCGTTTGGCTTAGTTATTCTGTATTTTATCAAATCCGCAACCAGCCTGATCTATCGGTGCATCTAAAATACATTAAAGAAGCTGCTTACGGCGAAAATGCTTTAAAATTTTGGTTGGTTATTATAATGATGTTTTTCAATTGGGGAATTGAAGCCCTAAAATGGAAAGTTTTGATGCAACCCTTAGAGCCAATTTCTTTTTTTACTTCTCTAAAAGCTACATTTTCTGGAGTAGCTATTGCACTTAACACACCTAATAGAATTGGCGAATATGGCGGAAGAATTTTATACATCAAAGAGGGCAATAGAATCAAAGCCGTAACCCTTACTTTAGTTGGTAGTTTTAGTCAGTTGATTGTAACTTTTGTTTTTGGTGCCATTGGGTTATTGGTTTTGAATAATCTAATGGTTTCCTTACCTTTTATAAAGAATTATAATTGGAGCCTTAAATTGTTTCAAATATTGTTGGTTGTTTTAACCACAATTTTATCTGTAATTTATTTCAATACCAGTTTAATAATTAAGAAGATTGAAAAAATTGGTATTCTTAAAAAGTGGAACAGATTTTTTAATTTATTGGAAGAGGTTGCCCTAAACATTTTGTTAAAAGTTGTTGTTTTATCTGGATTGCGTTTCTTGGTTTTTGGAATTCAATACAGTTTGTTGCTTCAAGTTATGCATGTACAGATAGATTTGTTTGTTGGCTTTTGGTTGGTATCTATATTGTTTTTGATGCTAGCAATAATTCCTTCCATTGCCTTGTTGGAATTGGGTTTGCGTTGGCAATATAACCTCTTATTGTTCGGTTTATTTAGTACAAATGCAATTGGTATTTATGCTGTAGCAACAGGTATCTGGTTGATAAATCTGGTGTTGCCAGCAATAATAGGTACAATATTAATGTTGGGTGTTAAAGTATTTAAAGAAACCTAGAAAACCTTTATTATTGCAACATCGATTATAAAAACACGTTTACGTACATTAACAATTTTTAAAATTAATTCAACGGAATGAAAAGAATAGTTTTTAGTTTGATTTTAATACTATCTCATTGTAAAACAAGTGCTGGCGACGATTTTTGTGCTGGATCTAATTTCACTTTTATGGGTGGAGAAAAGGTTGTTTTTAAGGTGTTTTACAATGTTATAGGTATATATGTTGATGCAGGAACAGCAACATTCACCGTTTCAAAGGAAAAATTGGGATCAAAGGATGTTTTTCATATTGTTGGTGATGGTAAATCAAATCCTTCTTACGATTGGATTTTTAAAGTACGAGATCGTTATGAAACTTTTATAGATACATTAACCTTAAAACCGTATAAATTTTTGCGTGCTGTTGATGAGGGTGGTTATCTTACCAACGAAAACGTAACCTTTAACCACGAAGCGGGCACTGCAACTTCCACCAATGGTGTGTTTAAAGTACCTAATTGCGTACAAGATGTGATGAGTGCTATTTATTTTGCCAGAAATATCAATTACAACAAATTAAAAATAGACGATCGTATTCCGTTTTCTATGTTTATTGACGATCAGGTAAACAATATCTTTATCCGTTATGCAGGAAAAGAAGAAATCAAAACCCGCTATGGTAAATTCAACGCAATTAAAATAAAACCCTTATTACTAAAAGGAAACGTATTTGATGGCGGTGAAAAAATGACAATCTGGGTTTCTAATGATTCAAACCATATCCCCCTTCGCATAGAAACGCCTATCGCAGTTGGAAGCATTAAAGTTGATATGATGAATTATTCTAATATCAAATACCCCTTAACTTCGAAGATTTTTAATAATTGACAATGATTTTTGTCCTAGTGCGTAATCTAGGATTTTCCAAGATTACGAACTATAAAATTTGAAGGAGTTCTATTAATAGAGTATTAAAATGAAAAGTTTCAATAATCTAAAAATAATGTTAAGCAATAAATGACCTCGAAGTGGTCAAATATATATAGCTAAAAATGGTAAAAAATACTACTCCAAGGAGTCGAACCTTCCGATTATTAGTTATTAAATTTTTATTAGATAATTTTGCTAAAGATTATTCAATCCATTCAAACAAATACGCTTCCAGAAATCAATTTCAATTTTGCTAAATAAATCTTTTTATTCATCCTTGAAACTTCTATTATTATACCATTTTACAAAATGAAAATTTCTTGCATTCATTATTAAATTATTTGTAAAGAAATTAATAATTTAAACTATTTAATCGCTTTATTCGACTCCTTCGGAGTCGTGTTTCTTTGCAAATACTTTGCTATATATATTTGACCACTTCGTGGTCATTTAATCTAAATAGATAAGGTTATTTTTGAAATGGCTTTAGCCCAATAATTTACTTTTTTCTTCTTATGCGTAATTCTGTCTAGCTAAATCATAACAATTTGACTATCAAGTATTATATACTATTGTTTTTTGGCTTTGCTTTTTGCTCGTGAATGATTAAGTTTCAGCAAAACAAATGCTGCAGGTAACGCCATAAATTGTAAAGTGAATTAAATAACATTTAACACGTTAAAAATCATCTTAACTGTAAAATAGTAGAAAAAAAATGGCTGTGCCTTTTAAAACACAGCCAACCCAAGTAGTTAGTTTTGGTTTATAATTGCTAAAATTTAAAAAAAGACAGGGTGAAAGACTGTTGATTACCGAATAATCTCACGAAATAAATTCCGCTTTTTAGTGAACTCACCCTCGTCTCAAAGTAATTAGTATTAACAAATGTCTGATACAAGACAAAACCATTTGTATTGACAATTTGCAAATGGTATTCGCTGCATGAACCTGGGAAAATTATTTTTAATTGATCATTAACTGAATTACCTACTAAATATGGCTTTCTTTCATTTTTTGATTTGACTACCAAAGTATTGCTATAACTTATTTCATCTGTTGAAATTACTTTTAATCTATAATAATACCATCCCGTTTTGGGTAAATAATCTATCCATTGAAAGGTTTGGTTGTTGAAAATTTTGTTTTTTTCCTGATGTACTTCCTCAAAATATTTCCCATCTGTGCTTCTTTCAAGTATATATTCTACTTGTGCCTGTTGATTCAAGTTTTGCCAGCTTAATAAAACCAAATCTTGTTTGATAACATATTCCAACACAGGTGTTTTAATAGGCAAGAGTCCTGTGGTTTGTGCATACCCAAAACTCAGACTTTGAAAATCTGTTGTTGTTGAATCCATTACAATCCAACCTTTCTCTGAATTTCCAATATAATTTCCTATTGCTGTTTTCCATAATGGATTGGTTTCTTTTGTATTCAGCACAAAGGGTTTTAAGGTAGCACCTGCAGTTAAATTGTTTTCGGATTGTTTAAACCCAACAGAAACCGAAGTATGCAAAGCATCCCCATCAATGGATTGTATATTCCAATAGCCATTATTATTGATTGCCGAAATATTACTTTCACGGTTTTGAATTGCATGAGCTGCTTCTAGATATTCTAACAGCAGTTTATTTTTTCTGGCTATCGTATTTTTTATTTTTAAAGGGGCATAACTGCTTTTCCCAATGGGTACATAAACGGTTGTTGTATCCATCAAATTGATTTGAAACGGTCCTTGAATATAACTTTCTTCCCAACCGCCAATTCTTTCTCCCCATTGGTTGCTATTGCTCCTGATTTTTTTACCTGCAAATTGTATCAAATGAAGTGAGTCTGTAATAAAGTTCCCTTTTATCAAAACCAATGAATCTGTGACGCAAACAGACGATGTTATCGAACAGTGTGCTGCATTATTAATTCCTAATGTGGCAACAGAATCGGGAAACCCAGTTCCTATAGTTTGTAAATTGTTGCCATTGAAATGATAACCCGCTTTCTTGCTAAAACTTTGTTGCACTGTTCTAACTGCCCCAGAATCCTTACTTTTTGAAATGCCAGCAACAGCCCCATTATATAATATTGCCGAATCTTGCTGAACATACTTTCCATCTCCCCACAAATAAAAATTCCCTAAATCTAAAGTACCGTAATTCAATAATGCATGCACTGTATTGATTAGCTGTAAATTCCGTTGCATCGTTACACCCGCACCCCGCGTAATTTCTATATTCCTAAAATTTGTATTCATCAACAAACTCCCCAATCCTTTAACCATCACATTGCTTCCAGAAAGTTTTAAACTTCTTCCACTTGTACCCGCCGAACTTGGATTCAAATTGAATTTGCCAGAAATATCAACATTGCCATTTACTATAATATCTGCCACTACAGTTGACGTGAGTTGTACACCTGTATCAACAACCAAATCTCCTCTGATGGTTAGATTGCTGCTTCCACTTCCACTGTAGGGCTTGTTTCCATTTGATGCCAATGCCCTAAATACCAAACTGCCAAATGTATTGTTGCTTAATGATACCGTATAACCTGCAGTGCTTGGTACATCAAATTCGAATATCCCTTTTTCTGTGCCAGCAGCCGTTGACAGCCTATCAATCACCGTTGCATTGGATCGTATCGTTTGATGGGTGTATTTGCCCCCATTATTGATTCTAATATTTCCAGTAACCGTTAAGGTGTTTCCCGCACTCGCACCCGAACTGTTCTTAAACACACATTGATCGCCTATCACCAAAGCATCTCCTGATCCATTTACTTGAAAACCTGGCGCTCCTGTATTTGTTGAAGGGATTATCAACGTTATTACTCCTGCATTTGATTGAATTAACAAAGTTTTTACCTGCGTAGTTACATTTCCTCCGGGTAAATTAACGGTATAATTCCCCGAAACATAGCTATTGTCTAAAACCACGCTGTCCGTAGCAATTGGTAAACCGTCGGGATACCAATTTTGTGCATTATTCCAATCTCCACTGGCTCCTCCACCGTCCCATTTCTTTTGTGCTTGCAGATTTCCCATTAGGCTTATTGCCATCAACCACACCATCCATCGCTTCATATTCCTAATTTTATTTGTATTTGCAAATTAATTAGCAATAACAAGGTTGATTTCAGTATTTTAACGTTAATTTTTACGTTTTTTTCTATTCTTAATGTAATCTTGCACTATAATAATTATGTGGTCAATTTGTAAAAAAGAGTTACAGCAGTTTTTTAGCAGCCTCACGGGCTATGTAACCATCGTTGTTTTCTTATTGTTGAATGGATTGTTCCTTTTTGTATTCCCAGATACAAACTTGTTTGATTACGGATATGCATCCTTGGAAACTTTTTTCCAAACTGCTCCGTGGATATTCCTTTTCTTAGTGCCGGCAATTACCATGCGAAGTTTTGCTGATGAATTTAGAAACGGAACTTTTGAAACATTACGCACTTCCCCGATTTCTCTCTCACAACTTGTTTTGGGAAAATACATCGCTTCCATTATTATTGTTGTAGCAGCTTTAGTCCCAACATTAATTTATGTTTTCACTATCTCTCAATTGTCAACGGGCGGCATAGATACTGGTGGAATTATTGGATCATATATCGGATTGCTTTTGCTTTCTTCCCTATTTGTTGCCATTGGCATTTTTTGCAGCAGTGCTACCAACAATGCCGTTGTAGCTTTTTTGGTAAGTGCTTTCGCTTGTTTTGTATTGTATTTTGCTTTTTCTGCCATCTCTAAAATAGCTGGATTGCAATCTGGTGCTGATTATTATTTAGAATTTCTTGGAGTAGAATCGCATTACAAAAGCACCAGCAGAGGGGTATTGGATATAGCCGATATTTTATACTTTTTTACTTCATCTGGATTTTTTCTTTTACTTACCGCAAGAAACCTCTTGAAACGCTGATTATGTTAAAACGTTTATTAAATGCCAAGTTTGGCTGGATATATCTCTTATTAGCCGCAGTTGTATTGAATTTGATGGTTTCCTTTGTTCGGTTTCGCATCGATCTTACAACTGAACATCGTTTCACCATTGCAGCTCCAACAAAAAGAATATTAAGCTCAATAAAGGAACCTGTAGAAATAACTGTATTGTTGGCTGGTGATTTACCTGCTGGATTCAAAAAGCTGTCCAACAGCGTAGGTGATATGCTTGATGAATTTACATTATTAAGCAATCATAATATCGTGTATCATTTTGAGCATTTGAGCAATATGGCGGATGATTCTACAAAGATGCAATTATTAGATTCTTTGAACGCTTTGGGAATTCATCCCACTAATGTAAAAGCACAAATTAAAGAAGGAGAGGGACAATCGCAGCAAATGGTATATCCAGGTGCTGTAATTCGGTATAAAAACAGAACGCTTGGAGTTGATTTTTTACAAGGACAAAATTTTGAAGATGGATTACAATCTCTAAATAAAGCCGAAGCTTTATTAGAGTACAAATTGGCAAATGGAATTAGAAAGATTGTGCAAGATACAGTTCCTGTTATTGGTTATTTATTGGGAAATGGCGAGCCTTTTGATGATCGCATCAATGATTTGGTTACAAATACTTTGCAACCAAATTATGGTTTCAGGTTTATAAATATAGACAGTGTGCCAGTGCTTCCATCAAGATTTAATGCAATTTTGGTGGTAAAACCGTTGAAGCGTTTTACTGAACCTCAAAAATTAAAGTTAGATCAATATACAATGCACGGCGGAAAGTTGGTTTGGATGTTGGATAAATTGTATGCAAGTTTAGACAGTTTGCAGCGCAGCGAAGGTCAATTTATTGCATTTGATTTGGACTTGAATTTAGATGATTTGTTGTTTAAAAATGGGGTAAGAATCAATCAAGATTTGGTTCAATCTTTACAATGCGATAAAATTCCTTCTGTTATAGGATCGATGGGAGATAAACCACAAATTCAGATTTTACCTTGGCCATATTTCCCGTTGTTGAGCAATAATAATGGACATCCAATTGGAAAGAATTTAGATTATGTTGTAGCACATTTCCCCAATTCAATAGATACGGTTCAGGCTAATGGAATTAAGAAATCGGTATTGTTAAGTAGTTCACCTGAATCAAGAACTTTAAGTACGCCTGCAAAAGTTGAATGGGCAAGCATCAGAAATGAGGAAGATTTAAAAACATTCAACAGACCAAATATACCAGTAGCTTACTTATTAGAAGGGAAGTTTAAATCCTTGTATGCCAATAGAATATCTTTACAAGAGGCTGAAAGTTTGCGGATGATGGGAAGTCCATTTTTGCCAGAAACGCAATCAGACAATAAGATGATTGTTGTTGCAAATGGTGATTTCCCTTTAAATGCGGTAACCCGCAAAGAGGGGATGCTTCCTATGGGAATGAATATGTTTACGCAGCAACAATTTGCAAATCGTGAATTTTTGCTCAATGGATTGGAATATTTAACAGATGCATCTGGAATACTAGAAACCCGTGGAAAAGATTTCACATTGAGGTTGATGGATAAGTCAAAATTTGAAAACAGCAAAGTGAATTGGCAGTTGCTGAATATTCTTTTGCCGATAGTGTTGGTTATTCTTTTGATTGCCGGATTTCAGTTTACGCGAAACAGAAAATACGGCGTTAAAGGGTAAACCTAAATGCACATTAGAACAATAGAAGATATGTTTTTTCAATAGCCCCCAGCTTCAGCTGGGGGTTTTATTATTATTATAAATTGGCTTTAGCCCAAACTTTAAAAAATAATTCTAAAGCGAATTCAAATTTGCTTTAGATGCTTATTTGTCTAAATCTATCAACAACAATTCTAGTGCTTTTGTACTTAGAATAATTTCTACTAGAGAATAAAAAAGCGATACCAACAAGCTGATTAAACTAGCAGCAAAAATGTAATGCGCAATAAATAACCAATTGTTAAAGATGCAATACATGGTAATTACACACAACAAAAAGCTACAAACACCTAAAGCCTGCATCATTCGAATATAGTTTAATCGTTTTTTTAGACTGATGATTTGTTGTTTGGTGTTTTCGTTGTTGGAGTTGAGTTTGATTTCTTCGTATAATTTTCTTACAAGGTTAGCGATTGCAAGAAATCTATTGGTATAAGCCAACAACAAAAGGCTGATGGCTGGAAACAATAGGGCAGGGGTGTTAAAAGAAATTTCCATAATGGTTGTAGTGTAATTTGCGATTAAGCTTTAGGAATATTTTTTTTACGTTCACCAATTTGTTGGCGCCACATTGCGTAATATAAACCTTTGGCTTCAAGGAGTTGATCATGATTGCCGGTTTCTTCAATTTCACCACCTTCCAAAACATAAATGTGGTCTGCATGCATGATGGTGGATAAACGGTGTGCAATTAGGATTGTAATTTGATCGCCTAAGCTTGAAATTTCTCTGATGGTTTGGGTGATATCTTCTTCAGTTAAAGAATCGAGCGAAGAAGTAGCTTCATCAAAAATGAGGATATTAGGGTTGCGAAGCAGTGCCCTTGCAATTGATAAACGTTGTTTTTCGCCACCAGATAGTTTTAATCCACCTTCACCAATCATTGTATCCAAGCCATTTTCTGCCCTTGTAAGTAATTTTTCACATGATGCTTTCTTTATTACTTCAATCAATTGATCATCAGTGGCTTCAGGATTAACGAAACTCAAATTTTCTTTGATAGTACCAGAAAACAACTGGGTATCTTGTGTAACAAAGCCAATTTGTTTGCGTAAATCGGTAAAATTGATTTGATGTTCATCAAGATTATTGTAAAGGACTTTACCTTCTTGAGGGCGGTAAAGTCCAACCAAGAGTTTCATTAATGTAGTTTTCCCTGATCCAGAAGGACCAACAAATGCGATGGTTTCGCCTTTGTTTGCAACAAAGCTAATTCCATCAATGGCTTTAGATTTAGCGGTTTGGTGTTTAAAGCCTACCGTTTGGAATTCAAGTTTTTCTACAGTACCCAAATGGAAGGGGTTTTCAGGTTCCATTTCAGGCTTTTTCTGCATCAATGCATTAAAATTATTCAAAGAAGCTTCAGCTTCGCGATAAGAAAGTAAAATGTTCCCAATTTCTTGTAAAGGTCCAAATACAAAAAAAGAGAAAAACTGCATGGTAACCAATTGCCCAGCATCCATATATCGATGAAAAATCAACCACATCAATATAAATAGAATAATTTGACGCAGCGTGTTCACCATAGTTCCTTGAATAAAACTAATGCTACGAATTCGTTTTACTTTAGTCAATTCTAATCCTAGAATTTTATAAGTGTTTTTATTGAGGCGATTCACTTCTTGTTGGGTAAGTCCTAAGCTTTTAATCAGTTCAATATTGCGAAGGGATTCGGTAGTTGCACCAGCAAGAGCAGTGGTTTGACCAACAATAGATTTTTGTATGGTTTTGATTTTCTTGCTTAAGAAATTGGTGATGGTAGAAAGGGAAACTATACCAACAATATAAGCTAATGGAATAGACCAATGGATATAAAGAGATGCGTAAATAAAAACGAAAGTTACACCGATAATAACGCCAAAAAGCAAGTTGATGCAATAGTTCATAAACTTTTCAACATCAATCCTCACTTTAGTTAAGATAGATAAAGTTTCGCCACTGCGTTGGTCTTCAAATTCTTGATAAGGGAGTTTCATGGCGTGTTGAAGGCCATCGGTAAATACTTTTGCACCAAATTTTTGGATAACAAGATTTAGGAAATAATCTTGGAAGTTTTTTGCGATTCTACTTACCATTGCAACAGAGATGGAGCAGATAAGGAGATACCAAACCCCGGGGTTTTGCCAGGTAAAGCCATTGAAGAAATTAGGGTTCGGGGATTTATTGTTATAATACGAATTGGCTAAGTTTACGAGTTTACCAAACAAAATAGGATCAATAAGAGAAAAGCCGGTGTTTGTTGCTGCGAGTGCTAGAATTAAAATTATCAACCATTTGTAAGGTTGAAGGTATTTCAATAAAATTTTCATGCGGCAAAGATAAATGAATTAAGAATTAGGATTTAGGATTTAAGAATTAAGGAATCTTGATGAATTAAGAATTAGGAATTAGGATTTAAGAATTAAGGAATTTTGATGATAAACGAATCAGGAAATAAGAATTAAGGAATTTTGATTGTATTTTTAACAATTAAACGAAAAGGATTAAAGAGATGAAAAAATTTATGCTTAATATCCAATTGGTAGAATTGGATCACGAAACAAGGATGAAACTGCTTCCAAGAGAGCAAGAAGTGGTAAAAGAACTCGAACAAAATGGTTCAATCGTAGATACATTCATCAAACTTGATATGTCTGGAATTTACATTGTAATGATTGCAAATGATGCAGAAGATGTGCATGCAAAGCTTTCCTTGTTGCCCTATTACCCTTATATGAAAATTGAAATTGTTCCAGTTAGGTTGGTTAATAATGTTAATCAATAAAACAATTCATTTAAGGTTATTGGGTAGCGTGTTACCCAAAGATATCAAGAAAGGGGTAACAATAGGTATTACTGTATTGTTTCCAGTTATAATTGGAATACAGTTTTATTACAATCCATTAGGGAATGTATTACCTATATGTACAGCAGTTGGACTTAAGTTAATATACTTTATTACTTATGGATTTAGGCCAATTCATTATCAAGTTTTGGAAGATATTTTAATCATTCACAGGCCAATTGCAGATGTTAAGATTGAGCCAAGCGAGATAAAGAGTGTTGAAGTGTTAGAAAAAGAAATGTTGCAATCAATCATTCGGGTATTTGGAGTTGGCGGATTATTTGGGTATTATGGAAAATTTGCAAATACAAAAATGGGAATGATGACATGGTATGCAACAAGAAGAGATAAAGCGGTTTTGATAATTACTACTACAGGAAAGAAAATCATTTTAACACCTGATGAGCCTGAAAAATTTATAGAATATTGTATGTGTTTAAATTAACTTTTTAACACTATTAAATTCTCCAGGTTTAAAGGATCATATCAACCGAGTTGGATAAGTTTTTATACTTCAAATTATAATTTAATTACTACTAGTTAAAAACAAGATTCACCTTTAGCATCGGTAAAACAGATGTCTTGCTTTTCTTTAATTTGTAACCTTACCATTTTCAACATAGCTACAGAATAATGTGAAAAGTCTTCGCCGTTATTCTTTGATTTTAGTATTACTACTTTAGCACTTTCAGGAATCAATATCATGTAATAAAACAGTTCATTAGCAGCTCCTGTTCCAACATATAACCCATCAGAAGTTTTGTTGAATTTAAAAGGGAATAATGGTCTAAAATGATTCACCAAAGCATCACCAAACAATTCTTCACGTCCGTAAGCGTCTGTTTTAAAAATTAAATTGCCATTTGTAAAATAGTTTTCACGATAATGGTCGTCTGATTTTACACATTTGAAATCAGCGGGTAAAGCGATTTGTGCTTTTATAACAAAGGAACTTAAAATGATGAATACAAGTATTGAAAACGATTTAGATAAATTCATAATCAAAAGTAACAAATTTTGACTAAAATATACCTCACTTTAAATATTGCGATAATATCTTTTAATTCCCTCCACCTTCAAAATGTAGAGAAAACAGTATCATCCTTGATTTCATTTGGTCAATAACGTTAGAATATTTAAAGGATGCATCTCTTACGTGCATATTGGTTACGCCTTGGCTAAATTTAATTTCTGGTGATAAGATAAAATATTTAAAGAAAAACTGAAATCCGATTCCGCCTTCTATTCCAAAATCTGATTGTTTCACTTTAACCATATCCTCTGCGTTTCTGGCACCTGCGTTGGAAGCCAAATCGTAATCGTATTTGACACCAGCTAAAGAATATACCCTAAAATTACCAATTCGATCACTTTTCAACCGCACTTGCAACGGAAAGCTCATCACAATTGATTCAACTCTTTTAATTTGGGTCAATTGATTGTCGAACGGTGTGGTGTATTTTAATTGGTACTGAAACTGTTTTTCACTAAAAATTAAGTTCAATGGATAAAATCGTAAATCAAAACGCTTGTTAATTTGCCAATTTACCATAATCCCCAAATGCACTCTTCCAGCATTTAAAGATTCTACCGTTTGAATGGTATCTCTCGATAAAAAATCTGGATGATGGGAAATATTGTAGTGGGAACTGTTGTAGCCCAATACAATTCCAAAATAATAAGGTTTATCATCGTGGTTTTCGAGATTTATTACATCTCTAAACTGGCCTTTTGTAGTTATAGAAACAACTATAAGACAAACAATTATAAAGGCTTTGTTCCTGTGTATATGTTGCAAATTCCTAAGCTTAATTTGTTGCATGTGTTTTGCTTAAATCCGATTGAATTTAAAATTTGTAAAAACTCCTTTCCCTGGGGAAATGCTTTCACAGAATCATTTAGATATTGATAGGCATCTCTATTTTTAGAAACCATTTTAGCGATTTCAGGAGCGATGATACCAAGATATAAGTTATACAATTGTTCAATTCCCGGAAGGGTTGGTTTTGAAAACTCAAGTACAGAAAGCATGCCGCCAGGTTTTAATACACGGTAGATTTCCTGTAATCCCTTTTCCAAATCTTGAAAATTCCTAACGCCAAAGGCTACCGTTACCGCATCAAACGTGTTGTCAGGAAAATTTATTGCTTCACTATCGCCCGATTGAAGTTCAATAACCGCAGTTAATTGTTTCTTAACTAGCTTTTCTCTTCCTAAAGACAACATTCCTT
This sequence comes from Sphingobacterium thalpophilum, assembly GCA_945871875.1. GTDB lineage: Bacteria > Bacteroidota > Bacteroidia > Chitinophagales > Chitinophagaceae > Pollutibacter. The sequence goes on along the minus strand of CAMBYC010000025.1, from coordinate 4,590 downwards.
CAGAAATATCAATTCCAATTATTTTTTCAGGATGTAAAATACTTTCTGCCATGATAGCAACATCAGCGGTGCCGGTTGCCACATCAAGCATGATTTTCGGGTTTAGCGGCTTTAGCTTTCTAAGCATTTTCTTGCGCCAGCTGATGTCTATTCCCGCAGAAAGAAATCGGTTTAAGAAATCGTATCTTCCAGCAATGGTATCAAACATCGCAGCCACTTGTTCTTTCTTGGTTTTGTCTGATGCAATATCAGGCACCACATCATCGTGAGCAAATTTCGACATGCCGCAAAGATAACCCTGAACAATTAAAGTTTTCATAAAGAAAATCTGATCTTCCTTAAAACTTTCTTAAAATTTTATTAAATTGATTAGCCTAATTCCTTATATGGGGTTACCTTTGCCATTGGCTCTATTTTTTATACTGCAAAATTGTTGCTTACTGAATTTTCCCCATGCAAATACATGCTGCTTCCTACTTGATTTCAAGTCCATCAATAGATATGTGTCCTAAACCCGACAAACCTGAATTTGCTTTTCTTGGAAGAAGTAATGTAGGAAAGTCGTCATTAATCAATATGGTAACTGATCATAAAGGATTGGCAAAAATTTCATCTACGCCAGGTAAAACCCAGTTGATCAACCATTTCGAAGTTAGATCTGCCGATAAAAAAGGCAAAGAAACAAAATGGAACTTGGTAGATTTACCGGGATATGGATTTGCCAAAGTTTCAATATCTCAACGTAAAAATTGGGAGAAGATGATTAAAGATTTTGTGCAAAAGAGAGAAACCCTTGCCAATTTGTTTATTTTGATAGATTCAAGACATGAGCCCCAGCAGCTTGATATCGATTTCGTAAACTCACTTGGCGAATGGAAAGTTCCTTTTGCAATTGTATTTACCAAATCCGATAAAGAAACACAAAAGGTAGTTCACTCTAATGTAGAGGCATTTCTAACTAGGTTAAAAGAGCAATGGGACGAGCTTCCTCCCCATTTTGTAACCAGTGCAGTTAAAAAAACAGGTCGCAATAAAATACTAGACTTTATTGGTCAGATATTAAAAAGTTAATTCACCATTTTATTTGCACAGCTGCTGCTGGCAAAGGCTTCAGGTTTGGCTTTAAAGGCAAATCCCATTCCAAGGATATATCCCATAGCTTCACGAAGAGCCTCATTGCTTTTGAATTGCGGGTTGGTGTTGATGTCTGCATGAACTTCCATTTCAATATCATACAAAGTAAACAAATCGCAAAGTTCATAAGCAATTTCGATGCTTTTGGCAACTTCAACCAACATGCGTTCTTTAATGGAAAACTTTTGTTTAGAGCGGTCGTTGTGAATAAACATAAATCCACCCCTACCTTCCCGTAAAAAAACGATTACTGTTGCAAATTCAGTATCGCTAGCTTTTACTTGGGAATCGGTACCGATGCAGACTTTGAGTTTGTTAGAGGCTTCTGTTTCTTTGATAATGGCTTGTTCAACGGCTTCTTTGATGGGGAGTTGGATACTGTCGCCGTTAAATTTTCGCCAAATGGTTTTGGAAGATTGAACTTGGGCGTTAATGGTATTTGTATACATAACATTATGTTTATACAATATACGAATTTCAATCTATAAATAAAATGATCTGTATCTTAAAGAATTATTAAGATTTTTTGGGTATTAATTATTTGTTTACCATTTTCATCTTCAATCGTGAATCAAATTTCATTTTTGCTTTACTTACAACTTTGATTCTTGAGGTATCCTTATGGTTAGGATTTAATAAGTAATTGAATTCTTGAGGAATAATGCTGCTAGGAACTTTTAGAATTGAAGCTTCATTGTAAAGTACAAAATCATCGCCAATGGTTTGGGTAGATGAGGATGGCGGTTTAGAATCCCAACTAACAGGTAAATCTTGCAATTGTACTTCTAGAATGGTGATTTCTTCAGGAATTTCAATCTCAACAAAATAACGATCGTTAGGTAAATCTTCACTTAAATCTAAATGAACAGACACTTCTAAAGTTGCGAGGGCTCTGCTTTCTGAGGTGTACACAATTTTTGTATTTAGAGAATTCCAGCGGTAACCTTCTGTCATGGAAGCTCCAATTCCAGACAAAGTTGTTTCAAGATATTTTTCTCTTTCAATTCTAAAAACAATCATTATGCTAGATTTCCAAATTCTAATCTATTCAAACAATATTTTACTTCATTTATTCCTGTAATGGTGTCTAACATACTTTCGGGTGTATTTCCCCCTATTGATAAATTAGGTTTTTTTAACCAACGTTGAAACTTTTCTTCTTCATTATTGAAAACATCGATTCCAAAATCGATCAGTTCATTGATTAAAACGATTAATTCACTGTTTCTACTATCAAGAAGCGAATGTTCATTTTTCTTTTTGTTGTATGTAGTTTGAGGAATACCAATTAATTCTAAAACGCTTTTTATAGGATTATTCAATCGTTTGCCAATCAATTCAATCGATTCATAGGGGATACCCGCCCTTATTACATTTACACGTTCAATTCTATTGCTCCAAGTGTATACTTTATTGTCAGAATGTATTGTATAAATTTTGGCTAAATCTTCTACCAATGAAACTTTTTCAATGCTTCTTTGGATGTTAAAAGGTTTTGTTTTTATTGCTGCTTTTTTCATAAAAAAACTAAATGACTACTAAGATAAAGCATTTATGTTGTATGATGAATGATTTGAGGTATTATTAACACAGATAAAAGTCATTCCAAAATGATCTTATCTCCCCTAATCTATACATTAACAACACTTTAACAACATTTTAACATTCCCATTTGATTTTATTTGCAAGCGACTATTTAAATTCATGGTATTATTTAAAACATAAAACTTCAATTTTATGATTAATGTAAATCAACAAAAAATCAGCTTCACAGCGTCTGAAGTTGAAAGCATCAACAAGTGCATTTTGGAGTTAGAGCAAATTCTCCAAAGCAAAACCGTTCAGTTGACTAAAGAGCAAAGTCGCTATTATGGAAAGCTCGGCAAGGAAAAAGAAAAATGGGCTGAAGAAATGCACAAAGACGTTTCTTTAGATTCCCAACTGATTGCTCCTTACATGGATGTAACCAATTTTAACGAACTCGAAAAGCTCAGAGAAACGCTCAGTGGTATGATCAATCGATTAACAAAAATTACACAACAAATGGTACACACCAATCGTGTAGTGGGTTTCAATCTTTACCATGAGTGCAAGAACTTTTATGAATTTGTAAAATTGATGAGCACCAAAAACATGCCTGGTTTAAAGTTTTACTACGACAAATGGTCTGCTATTTTCCACAAAAAGAACAAAGTTAAAACTCCAAAAACAGAAGAATCGAATGGTTGAGTATTTTACATTTCCTAAGTAAAACGGTCTCGTGCAAACGGGGCCGTTTTTTTTAATAAAATTAATTGTTTGGGAATGAGCTCCGTTTTGTGTAATGAGGCGATATTTTTTTTGTGCAGGGCGATATCTTTTATTTCAGGGCGACCACAAGGGTCGCCCCTACGGGTGCACCACCCAAATGAATGTTCAAAAATAATTAGGGTGGTGTAGGGGCGACCCTTGTGGTCGCCCTAGTACACAAAATGATGTTTTTATTTTGATTGAGGCTGACAATTCTCATTAATCCCCAATCTGTAATTTGGAATTAATACCATGTTTATTACAGAACAACCTCGTTTTTTGTAGGACGACCACAAAGGTCGCATTATTTAAATGTAACTACATATTCCCTTCATAAGATGAATCTTAATTCTAAATTCATATATGTTTTCCCGTGATTCCTAACTCCTAATTAATAAGTAATAAATATTTCCCGTGATTCCTGATTCCTAATTCCTAATTAATAATTCTTCCGCATTGGTATTACTCCCCTCACTCCTCCTCGGGGATCTTCCACATCTCCTGTATATCTTGGAATTAAATGGATATGCACATGAAAAATGGTTTGACCAGCCGATGCGCCGATATTGATGCCTACATTATACCCATATGGATGATATTGCTCGGTCAACAAAGCTTTTGCCTCGTTTACCATCAACCAACAATCGGATTGCTCTTTGAATGTTAAATCAAAATAATCCGCACAATGCCTTTTGGGAATGATTAAGGTATGCCCGGGGCTGACAGGAAACTTGTCGAGCAATGCATAAACGGTTTCGTTTTCTAATAGCGTTACTCTATCCGAGTCTATATTACAAAAGGGACAAGATTCAATTGATTGTGATACATTTTCCATAGAATGTAGGTTTTTATTTTAATTTAGATTATCCATCCTTCAAACCCACGATTGTCTATTAAATAAGTACAACTGCTTTGCAACTGTTTGATGCCTTCTTTTTTCCAACTATCAAAAGTGTTATTACCCAAGAGCGCAACCTGCATTTCTTTTTTGAAACGCTGCGATTGGCTTTCGTTGATCATCTCCCAATAATGTAGAATCAAATCTTTTTGCTTTTCGATGAGATCGGGAGATGGAATTTTATCGCGCTTTTGGTTATTGATTTTTGATTGTGATGGAAGAAGATTCCATAGGTCGTTGTTCTTCCAAACTGAAAAAGGAATCATGTG
>CAMBYC010000024.1 GCA_945871875.1 Sphingobacterium thalpophilum | reverse complement strand
CTACTTACAGACGCTGGTACTCCCGGAATCTCAGACCCCGCTTTTCTCTTGGTAAGGGCTTGTGTGCAAAGAGAAATTAGGGTTGAATGTTTGCCAGGAGCTACTGCCTTTGTGCCGGCACTTGTTAACAGCGGATTGCCTATCAATAGATTTTGCTTTGAAGGTTTTCTTCCACCCAAAAAAGGACGACAAACTCTGTTTACTCAACTTGCCGTTGAAAAAAGAACCATCGCTTTTTATGAATCTCCGGTTCGATTGGTAAAAACTTTAGCAGAGTGTATTACCTATTTTGGTGCAGATAGACATTGTTCTGTGAGTAGAGAATTATCAAAGAAATTTGAGGAAAATAAACGCGGCACATTACAAGAAGTACACGATTATTTCAAGGAAAAAGGAGTAAAAGGGGAAATTGTTGTGGTGATTGAAGGAAATTTATGAATTATGAGTTATGAGTTATGAGTTATGAGTTGGGAGTTATGAGTTGGGAGTTATGAGTTATGAGTTATGAGTTATGAGTTATGAGTTATGAGTTATGAGTTATGAGTTTGGGACAAGTAAATTATGAATAAATTATCAATTCCCTTCATATTTAAAAATGTAAAATAATAACAACAACTCATAATTCATAATTCATAATTAACAATATCGCTTTTTTAATTTTTGAATATTTAAAATATGAGAAATCTACTATTTGTTTTTCTAATTGTTCTTGGTATAACCGGAAATGGATATAGTCAAACTGGCCATTGGCAACAGCGTGTAAAGTATGTAATGGATGTAAATTTAGACGTGCAATCCAATATTCTTAAAGGGAAACAATCTGTTGATTATTTTAACAATTCTCCTGATACACTTAAAGTGATTTACTATCATTTATACTGGAACGCATTTCAGCCAGAAAGTATGATGGACGTTCGCAATAGGGAGTTGGGTAAAAGACTTTTATTTGGTCGCCCAGATTGGGAAGCCCGCGTTGCTGATAGGATTCAAAAGTTACAACCCAATGAAATTGGCTACCAAAGAATCTCTAATTTGAAGATGAACGGTCGCCCACAACAAACTGAGTTGTATGAGACTATATTGAAAGTAATGTTGGATAAGCCAATTTTACCTGGTACCAAAGTATTGTTGGAAGCAGATTTTGAAGCCCAAGTTCCTGTTCAAATTAGAAGAAGTGGGAGGGATAATGCAGAAGGTGTTCGTTATAGTATGTCGCAATGGTATCCTAAAATTGCAGAATACGATAGGGAAGGATGGCATCCAACACCTTATATTGCTCGTGAATTTTATGGCATTTGGGGCGATTATGAAGTTAATATCACCTTAGATAAAAATTATGTAATTGGTGGTACGGGTTATTTACAAAACCCTTTGGAAATTGGTTATGGATATGAACCCCTTGGCGCAAAAGTTGTAAGAAAAGCTGGTGATTTATTAACATGGAAATTCAAAGCACCTAATGTGCACGATTTTGTATGGGCTGCCGATCCCGAATATCGTCATATTTCAAAGAAGGTTAGAGATGGAATGGTTTTAAATGCGTTTTTTAAGATTTCTGTGCCAGCTTTAACTAAATACTTTGATGCTCAATCTCCAAATTTCAAGAGAAGATTCAGCAATGATGCCAATAATTACATAAAATACTACGAAAACGAATGGCAAGATGTACTTGAATTAGCAGCAAAAGCATTGCCGTTTATGGATAAAACTTTCGGAAAATATCCTTACAAGCAATATACTTTCTTGCAAGGTGGTGATGGCGGTATGGAATATCCTATGGCAACTTTGTTAAAAGGTGCTGGAGAAGATGTGGTATTGCATGAATGGATGCACAGTTGGTACCAGATGATGATGGGTTCCAATGAATCGCTGTATTATTGGATGGATGAAGGATTTACTACTTACGCAGAAAATAGAATCAAAGCATGGTTACACAATGATTCCACTTGGGCTCAAGATGATTCATATGCTGGATATTTTGGATTGGTAAAATCTGGCGTTGAAGAACCATTAACCACTCACGCTGATCAATTTGAAACCAGATATGGTCACGTAACTAGTGCTTACAGCAAAGGTGCTGTTTTTATGGAGCAGTTGGGATACATTATTGGCGAAGGTAATAGAGACAAAGTTTTGTTAGAATATTACAACAAATGGAGGTTTAAGCACCCTAATGCAGTAGATTTTCTTAGAGTAGCCGAAGAAGTAAGCGGTATTCAACTAGATTGGTACAAAACATATTTCGTAAATACTACCAAAACAATAGATTACGGTATCGATAGTTTGTGGCAAGTAGGTAATAAAATCAATATCAAAGTAAAAAGAAATGGATTAGTGCCTATGCCAATAGATGTGATGCTTCAATTTAAAGATGGAACTAAAAAAATGGCATACATCCCTCAATATTTAATGTTTGGGGCAAAGCCAATCGAAGATTCAATCCCAAGAACTGTTTTTGCACCTTGGAGATGGACACATCCTTTTTATACTTTTGAGATTGATGGTGATTTGAGAAGTCTTAAATCTATAGAAATTGATCCTTCCCGCAGAATGGCAGATGTGGAAAGAAAAAACAATAAGCTAGAATTGACTTGGAACTAATAAGAATGTTCAAGTTTCAATCTTCAATTTTAAAAAACATTAAAGATTGAAACTTGAACATTTGTAATTAAAGAGACGGACAATACAATACAAATTTCTCTTTAAAAAAATCCTCTTCGTAAATAGAACTAATTTCCCAACTGTGAGGACGCAGATTGCTTTCAAAGATTTCTTGAGATAGATCTCCTCCTTTTAACAAGAACATTCCATTTTTGAATGATTCCATACTTCTACCTTTTTTGAGTAGAGGTTTACCCCATTTCCAAAGGTCTTTTATAGGAGCAACCGCTCTAGAAACGATGAAATCAAATTTTTTATCGTTAATTTCTTCAACACGTGTATGCCTTGTTGTAATATTATTGATTCCAGTTGCTTCAACAATTGCATCGATAACTTTAAGTTTTTTTCCGATAGAATCTGCAAGTGTAAATTTCACTTCAGGAAACATAATAGCCAATGGTATGCCTGGAAAACCTCCCCCAGTGCCAATGTCCAAAATCTCCAAATTTTCTCCTTCAGAAAAATCAACAATGGCAGCAATAGCCATAGAATGCAAAATATGTTTTAAATAAAGGCCTTCCATGTCTTTGCGAGAAATCACATTAATCTTCTCATTCCATTCCTTATACAAATCATCCAACATGGACAATTGGTTTAATTGTGTAGCAGAGAAATCTGAAAAATAGCGGGTAATAAGTGTGATGCCAGGGTTGTTTAATTCCATCCTTGTTTTGGTTTTCTGATAAGTGCCGGGAAAAATAAAGGGTAATAAAATATCATTAAAAAATCCATAACAATAAACCACGGAAATAAATCTTTCTCTTCCAATTTCGCCATTGTTTTATACATGATTATAGATTGAGTAATCAAACGAATCATAGCAATTGCGGTTACAATTTTCCAATTGAAAAAAAACAAACAAACAATTAAAAGTGGATAAAAGAGAAAATTGGTTAAACTATATAAACTTAATAAAAATTTGTGTAATGGCTTATAATGAGTTGCTGTAGAAAAATGTCTTGTTTTTTGTTTAAACCACTTGCTAAAACTTTTTGAAGGATCGGAATAAGTAAATGCTTCAGGGTTTAGTACAACATTGGTATTGGTTTTATTTGCAGCTGCATTAATAAACAAATCATCATCGCCACTTGGAATATGATTGTGTGATGAAAAACCTTTTAATTTGTAAAACAATTCTTTTTTATAAGCCATATTTCTACCCACTCCCATATAAGGCATTTTCAATAATGCAAAAGATAGATATTGAAGAGCAGAATGAAAAGTATCAAATCGAATTATTTTGTTTAAAAATCCCTTTTGTTTTAAATAAGGGCCATAACTCAATACTATTTGAGTATCATCATTAAATCCTTCTTGCATTTTATTAACCCAATTTTCAGTTGCGGGAATGCAATCAGCATCTGTTAATAAAACAATATCATATTTAGAAGATCTAATACCAATTGATAAAGGATATTTTTTTCCGGGGATAAATTTTGCTTCTTGCTTTAATTCAATGGTATTTAAGAGCGGAAATTCTTTGGAAAGATTTTCTAAAACGTATCTACTTTCGTCCAAAGAGTTATCGTTTATAAGCACAATTTCAAATGGTGCCTGATATTTTTGTTTCAGAACAGAAGGTAGATTTTTTTGTAAATTAAGTGCTTCGTCTCTTGCACAAATAATTATAGAAACAGGCAAAATGTTAGATTCAATTGTGTTTTCGGGTTTAAAAAAAGCCAATTTTCTAAATATTCCCCAATAGTAAAAAAGTTGTACTAGGGTTACTAAACAAAATGAACAAAATAGCATCCAAATTAAAAAGGGTGTCATATCTTCCAAAAATACCTAAAATCATTTGAACAATAGCAGTATAAATGGAATTGTATATTCAATACTGTGGTATATTTTTGTAGTTATGCAGTTACAATTTGCGTTGGAACATCAAGATGCTTTATCAAAGGCAAGAGCGGGAACAATAAAAACAGATCATGGTGAAATTCCAACACCAATTTTTATGCCGGTTGGTACTGCCGGAACAGTTAAAGCGGTGCCCTTACATCAATTAAAAAATGATGTAAATGCAGGTATTATTTTGGGAAATACTTATCATCTATATCTTCGGCCTGGAATGGAAGTGTTAAAGGCGGCAGGAGGGTTGCACAAATTTTCTGGGTGGAATCGCCCGATTCTCACCGATAGCGGAGGGTATCAAGTTTTTTCATTGGCATCTAGTAGAAAAATTACCGAACAAGGTGTCGTTTTTCAAAGCCATATTGATGGGTCAAAGCATCTTTTTACACCAGAATCAGTTATGGATATACAGAGAGCCATTGGCGCAGATATAATAATGGCGTTTGATGAATGTCCTCCTTATCCTAGTGAGTTTAGTTACGTAAAATCTTCTATGGAGCTTACTCATAGATGGTTAGATAGATGTTTTGCTCGCTTTAATGAAACAGAACCATTTTATGGATATACTCAAAATTTGTTTCCAATTGTTCAAGGAGGAACTTTTGAAGCATTAAGAAAAGCTTCTTGTGCATATATAAGTGAAAAAGATGCCACTGGTTATGCTATTGGAGGGTTGAGTGTAGGTGAACCAGTAGAAATGATTTATGAATTTTGTGCTTTATCTTGTGCACATCTTCCAGAACAAAAACCTCGCTATTTAATGGGTGTTGGAACTCCTTGGGATTTGTTGGAATGTATTGCAGCAGGTGTGGATATGTTCGATTGTGTAATGCCTACTAGGAATGGGAGAAATGCAATGTTGTTTACCACCGACGGTGTTATCAATATAGACAACAAAAAATGGGAGTTTGATTATTCCGCAATAGATGAAGGTTTGCAAAACGAAACCAGTAAAGGTTATTCAAAATCATATTTACGACATTTAATGAAATCCAAAGAGATTTTGGGATTAACCATTGCTTCGGTTCAAAATTTGGCACTGTATTTATGGTTGGTTGAAGAAGCTAGAAATCAAATCACAAAAGGCACATTTACTTCATGGAAAAATGAGATGATGCCCAAATTGCAACAACGGTTGTAATTAGAACTTATTCAAAACAAAAAATAAACAATAAAATTTAGGTAAATTTGTAACAATGTTTTTTTTAAAGAAGTTAGACTGGTATATTTTAAAAAGTTTTTTATCTACTTTTTTCTTTTCAATAATTCTATTTACTTTGATTTCTACGGTAATAGATATGAGTGAGAAAACAGATGATTTTGCCAAATCGGGTTTAACTTCTGGTGAAATATTTATGCAATATTATATAGGATTTATACCTTATATATTGGCTTTGTTGTTTCCTTTGTTTGTATTTATTTCTGTAATATTTTTTACATCCAAATTGGCAAATAGAACTGAAATTGTAGCAATTATTGCAAGTGGCGTTAGTTTACAAAGAATTTTGGTGCCTTATTTTATTGGTGGAAGTTTTTTAGGTATTATATTATGGATTGGAAATCTTTATATTATTCCTAAAGCTAATGAGTTAAGAACCACATTTGAGAGTAAATATTCAAAAGGGTTAATGTTCGAATCATCTTCTAAAAGTATATATATGAGGGTTGATTCTTTTTCATATTGTGGGATAAGATATTACGACACATTGTCAAAGTCTGGAGGTTCATTTTTTTTACAGCAGGTAAGAAACAACAAAGTAATCTATAATCTTAGGGCTGATAATATAATTTGGGATACATCAAAAAGAAAGTGGAAGTTAAGCAATTCAATAGAAAGGCAAGTTGATTCGATGGGAGAGCGTGTAAATTATATGCAAGAGCGGTTTAAAAGTTTTAATTTTAAGCCAGCAGATTTAAAGCGAGACGAATTTTTGCGCAACAGATTAACATCTCCAGAGTTAAATAGGGTAATTGCCTTAGAGAAAATGCGTGGATCAGAAACCGTAAAAGAGTTGATGATGGAAGATGCTCATCGAACAGCAACACCAGTAGCGGTGCTAATACTAACTATTATAGGAGCAATTTTAGCATCAAGAAAGATTAGGGGGGGGAGTGGCTTACATATGGCTTATGGGATACTAATTTGTGCTATTTTTATATTGACTGATAGGTTCTCTACAATTTTTTCTACGAAAGGAAATCTAAATCCATATCTAGCTGCCTGGATACCAAACATAGTGTTTTGTTTCATAACTGTAGGATTATATAAAAAATCACCTAAATAAATGTCATAATATAACTTTCCCTAATTAATTTTGCCAAGTATAATTCTAAATCAACCATCTTAACCTCTTTAATGAGGAAACAAACAATTTTAAAGCCACAATGGAAGAGTTAAAACAGTTGTTCAAATCTAAAGCAGATGGCTTAGCCGCTGAAATTAGGGATATTTTGAAAGTGCACGGAAACCGAAAAGTTGGAGAAGTTACTCTAGCTCAGTTGTACCAAGGTATGCGTGGAATCACCGGCATTGTTTCTGAAACTTCTTTGTTGGATTCAAATGATGGGATAAAGTTTCGAGGATTTTCAATTCCTGAATTACAAGAACATTTGCCAAGAGCAAAAGATGGTAAAGAACCTTTGCCAGAGGGCTTGTTTTATTTGATGTTAATTGGAGAATTGCCAAATGATGCAGACACAACTAAAATAACTGAATTCTTACAAAGCAGGTCTCATGTGCCGAGTTATGTTTTTGAAACTATTGAGGCATTGCCAATTTCTGCTCATCCTATGACGCAGTTTGTTGTAGGGGTTATGGCATTACAAGGAGAAAGCCAATTTGCAAAAAAATATGCTGCAGGTCTAAATAAAAAGGAATATTGGGACTCAACATTTGAAGATGTGCTTGATTTATTAGCACGTTTACCTCAGGTTGCAGCTTACATTTACCGCAGAAAATATAAAAATGGTGTTCATATTCAACCTAATGGATCATTAGATTGGGCCGGAAATTTGGCACACATGATGGGATTTGAAGATGAGGGTTTTAAAGAATTGATGCGTTTGTATATGACCATTCATGCCGACCATGAGGGTGGTAATGTTTCCGCACATACTACACACTTGGTTGGCTCTGCATTAAGTGATCCATATCTTAGTTTTGCAGCTGGTATGAACGGTTTAGCTGGACCATTACACGGTTTGGCAAATCAAGAAGTAATAAAGTGGATTTTTGAAATGCGTGATGAATTAAATGTTGATTCTCCTTCAAAAGAACAAATAGCTGAATATGTGAAAAAAACACTTTCTGAAGGAAAAGTTGTTCCCGGTTATGGGCATGCTGTACTGCGTAAAACTGATCCTCGTTTTACTGCACAAATGGAATTTGGAAAAAAACATATGCCAGACGATGATTTATTAAACATCGTTTGGAATATATATGAAGTAGTGCCTCCAATTTTACAATCTCTTGGCAAAGTAAAAAATCCTTGGCCAAATGTAGATGCACATAGTGGGGCTTTATTGGTGCATTACGGATTGGTTGAGTATGAATTTTATACCGTTTTGTTCGGGGTTAGTCGTGCATTAGGTGTAATGGCTTCATTGTGTTGGGATAGAGTATTGGCTTTGCCTTTAGAAAGACCAAAGTCAGTAACTACTCAATCTGTTAAATTATGGCTTGAAGGGAAAGATGCAATTTGGGGCGAATAGGTGGTAAAATATTAAAACTTTAAAAATGACCGAATTTATTGGTTTACAGTGTAATATGTTTTAATAATGTAAACAATTAAGAAGACTTAAAAATTTTCAAATAAATTATAATCGGATTCATAAAAATGAATCCGATTTTTTTTTGGTTTCAGAATATTATAATCTTGCCTGAGTTCTAGCAGCATTGAAGTTACTTTTGATATAATAATTATGGCATTTTTAAATTCAGTGTTTTCATCGATTATATTTGAATTTTTACGATTGTTATACTGTGAAATCAACACATTTAATTTTTCAAATATCCAAAACAGTAAAATTTGGTTTAGTTTTGAATAATGTTTTCCGATAAATACCTGATGTTTAAAAACCGTTTGGAAAAAGTATTCAAGCATAGATCTAAAATATCTAAAAGACAACAGATTTTTTGTTTTCGTATTTATGATCGTGATCTGCCTGAATTTCCTTTAATTATAGAATGGTATAGTGGTAAAGTTTATGTTGCTGAATACAAAAGCCAACATAAACTTTCTGAAGAAGAATATGAAGAATGGTTTGAAAAAAGTTTAGAGGTGATAAGAGCTGTTACCAATCTTTCAGATGATGATGTTTATTGTAAATCAAGGCAGCGTAAAGCCGATCGATTTAATCAATACCAAAAAACTGGAAACCTTAAAGAAGAATTTATTGTAGAAGAAGATGGATTGAAATTCTTAGTTAACCTTAGCGATTATTTGGATACTGGATTGTTTTTGGATCACCGCATAACCCGTGGAATGGTGAAAGCTAATATTTCCGATAAAAAATTTCTTAACCTATTTTGTTACACCGGATCTTTTACGGTTTATGCTGCAACTGGTGGTGCAGCCGAAACTTGGTCTATCGATTTGTCTAATACCTACATTGATTGGGCTAGACGAAATTTGATGTTGAATACCAGCAACTTAAAGTGTCATCGTTTTATAAAAGCTGATGTCTTACAATTTTTGCCCGAAATTCCCGATAACTACTTTGATGTAATCGTATTAGATCCGCCTAGCTTTAGCAACAGCAAAATGATGAAGGATATCTTAGATATTCAACGGGACCACGAAGAGTTAATCAACAAATGCTTAACTAAGCTTAAAACTGGAGGCAGCCTATACTTTTCTACCAACCTCCGAACCTTCAAACTTAATCATGAAGCTATTTTGTCTTCATCAATTAAAGATATCACGGCTGCTACAACGCCTTTCGATTTTGAAAACAAACTGCTCCGCTTTTGTTATTTAATAGAAAAATGATTCCAAAACATATTTATCAACCAAACAATCGATTCATTTTGGTACGAATTTTAAATATGATTAGATTGTAACTCAAGGTTCGCTATTCTTTACTTAATTTTATATTCTGATTTCTTTAATTTGAAAATCAGTAATTTTTCACAATTCACCCAGCAATTGTTGGGTAATTATTCAATTTCTATGACTCCAGACCAGATTACTTATTTGACTTTCGGTATCGTTTTATTGTTTGCTTTAATTATAGATTTGGGTTTGTTGAGTAAAAAAAACTCAACTGTTACCATCAAAAAAGCTCTTTGGCAAACTTTATTCTGGGTAGGATTATCCATTGCTTTTTGTGCTTTTTTGTGGATTCAAAAATCTTCAATTATTGGAACCAAATATTTTACGGCATACTTAATGGAATGGTCTTTAAGTATTGACAATATTTTTGTTTTTATTTTAATCTTTACTTACTTTAAAGTTGAAGCAACCGATGCTGGAAGGGCACTTTTATGGGGTATTTTGTTGGCAATCGTTTTTCGTATCATTTTTATAGCTTTGGGAATTGAATTGATCGAACGCTTTCATTGGATTATTTATGTATTTGGTGTATTTCTTCTTTACACAGGATACAAATTATTTGTTAGCACTGAAAACGAAGAGTTTAATCCTGGTGATACCAAACTTTATAAATTCATGCGAACCTATTTTAGACTATCTGAACTTGAACCCAAGGGTCGATATTTCATCAAAATGCACGGAAAGGTATATTTTACCCATTTAGCTGTTGTAGTTGCAATGTTGGGTGCAGTAGATTTGGCATTTGCATTAGATTCGATACCAACTGTGGTTTCATTGGTTAAAGATAGTGCCAATGCTAATTTTTCAAGTGATGATATTCTAGTTATTTATTCTTCTAATATTTTTGCAGTATTGGGATTACGATCCCTGTTTTTCTTGTTGCGTGGTGCCATAGATCAATTTGATTATTTACAACAGGGTATCGCAATTGTGTTGTTTTTTATTGGGGTAAAAATGTTGATCGAGTTTTTTGGCATACATATTTCAATTTATGTATCATTGGGTGTGATTGTAGCTTGTATTGCAGGATCTGTTGTATATTCTATTTACCACAATAAGCCTAAACACATTTCTACTTCAGAAGAAAAAAGTTGATGAAGCAACAATTATATACCGTTTCTTCTATCTCAACAATTGTTGGAGGTAATTTATTGGGAAATGCAAATCATCCCATAAAGTTTTTAGAGACTGATAGTCGTAAAATTCGTTTTCCAGAAGATGCTGCATTTTTTTGTTTGCAAAGCCAACAAAGAAATGGACATCAATTTATTGAATCTTGCTATAAAATTGGTGTACGATGTTTTATCATTTCCAATTTAATTGATGTAAACCAATATCCTGATGCTGCTTTTATTGTAGTTGAAAATGTATTAACCGCATTGCAACAATTGGTTGCATTTCATCGCAAACAATTCTATTATCCTATAATTGGAATAACGGGTAGCAATGGCAAAACAATTGTTAAAGAATGGATCAACCATTTGCTTCAACCAAATGTGAAATTGGTGAGAAGTCCAAAAAGTTTTAATTCTCAAATTGGCGTTCCATTAAGCGTTTGGCAACTATCGCCCGATTATGAACTGGGTATATTTGAAGCTGGGATTTCAAAGGTAGGGGAGATGATAAACTTGGAAAATATCATCCAACCAACAATTGGAGTTTTAACGCATATCGGTGATGCCCATAATGAAGGATTTTCATCTTTAAAAGAAAAAATTATCGAAAAACTTCAACTCTTTAAAAATGCAGAAGTCATTATTTATAACCATGATCAATTTGAAGTAAAAGAAGTGGCTGAAAACTGGCAAAAGCAACATCCTATAAAAACCATAAGTGTAGGAGCCAATGAAACTGCGGATATTTATATATCTGAAATCAATCAAAAGGGTATAGAAACTGGTTTTAATTTGAATTATCTCGGAAATATTATTGAATGTACTATACCTTTTAACGGTGTTGTAGCTATCGAAAATGCATTATTGGCTGCTGCTGCTTCAATTTATATGGGTTGTTCCTCTACCCAATTGGTTGAGAGATTAGCGTGTTTACCAACTTTAGCAATGCGTTTGGAAATGAAAATGGGCATCAATAATTGTACCATCATCAATGATAGTTATAGTGCCGATTTCAGTGCCCTTCAATCTGCATTAGAATTTTTATCACACCAACCTCAAAATATTCAAAAAACTATTATCCTATCGGATGTTTTGCAATCTGGAATTCCTGAAGAACAATTATATAGTAAAATTGCTAATATGCTACCTCGTTATGGCGTAAGCAGGTTGATAGGAATTGGAACAATACTAATTAAATATCAAGCTTTGTTTTTTGCAAATGGCATCGATACAGAAATGTTTCTGAATACGTTTGATTTTATTCATCAATTTAAATCAGATTTGTTTAGAGACGAATCTATTTTGTTAAAAGGAGCAAGATCATTTCAATTTGAACAAATCAATCAATTGCTTGAAATTAAAACGCACCAAACCGTTTTGACAATAAACCTTACTGCTATCAGTCACAATTTGATGGTATATAAAAAAACTATTCCTCCAGGAGTGAAACTGATGGTAATGGTAAAAGCATTGTCTTATGGCAGTGGAACTTATGAAATTGCTAGTTTGTTGCAGTTTCATAAAGTAGATTATCTTGCTGTAGCCTATACAGATGAAGGAGTAGATTTAAGAAAAGCGGGAATACATTTGCCAATAATGGTGATGAATCCTGAAGAATCATCTTTTCCATTTTTAGTAAAATACAATTTAGAGCCTGAAATATTTTCTTTGGAATTGTTTCACTCTTTTCAACAATTTTTAAGAAGTAAACAAATAGAAAATTTCCCTATACATATTAAGATAGATACGGGCATGCACCGTTTAGGGTTTGAAGAAAATGATATTCTTGAATTGGTGAATCAGTTGAAAAATGACCATTTTTGTAAAGTGAAATCTGTTTTTTCACATTTAGCTGGGAGTGAAAATCCCTTAGAGGATGAATATACCCTACAACAAAACGAACTTTTTATTTCAGCTTCAACACAATTGCGGAAGGTTTTAGGGTACGATTTTTTGCAACATATTGCAAATACAGCCGCTATAAAAAGGCATCTAAATTTGGCGTATGATATGGTAAGGCTTGGAATTGGGTTATACGGAATAGATACCAGCATGCATAATTCTGGTTTACAAGAAGCCACTGTTTTAACTACCACCATCGCTCAAATAAAGAAAAGAAAAGCTGGCGATACCATAGGTTACAATAGAGCAGGCAAATTAGAAAAAGACGCATTAATTGCAACTATTCGAATTGGATATGCAGACGGTTATCCAATGGCGTTGGGTTTGGGGAAAGGGTTTGTATTAATTAAAAATCAAAAGGCACAAATTGTTGGAAAAGTTTGTATGGATATGATGATGGTTGATATCACAAATATTGCTAATGTGCAAATTGGTGATGAAGTTGTGCTTTATGGCAAAGGCATTCTTCTGCAAGAATTGGCAAAATTGGCCGGAACAATCCCTTACAATATTATGACTGGCATTTCACCAAGGGTAAAAAGGCTCTATTATGAAGAATAATTCACTTTAAATAATGGGTGAATAAAACGTTTATTATATTTGGGAAATAAAAATTTCAATTAGTGAAACTAAAGCATGTTTTTTTAATCACATTGTGTGTGTTATTTGTAGACCAAGCGTTAAAAATTTACATCAAAACAAACTTTTATATCGGAAAAGAAGTGGTTGTTGGCGGGATGGATTGGTTTAGATTGCATTTTATTGAAAACGAAGGAATGGCTTATGGATGGAAGTTGGGTGGAATTTGGGGTAAACTTGCACTAACATTGTTTAGATTGGTTGCTGTAATATTTGGAACTTTTTACATCAAACAAACCATAACTTCAAATTACCATAAAGGTTTTATATTTTGTGCCACTTTAGTATATGCAGGAGCAATTGGCAATTTGTTTGATAGTATTTTTTATGGCTTGATTTTTGAAAATAGTGATCCATTTTTGCAAAATACAGCTCAATTCATTTCATCAAAGTCTTTTAGTGGCGGTTATGCAGGATTGTTTCAAGGGAAAGTAGTAGATATGTTGTATTTCCCAATTATTACAAATGCACAATTCCCACAATGGGTTCCTATTTGGGGAGGCGAAAGTTTTGAATTTTTTAGACCCGTTTTCAATGTTGCAGATTTTTGCATATCTACTGGTGTAATATCAATTCTTGTGTTTCAGAAAAAGTTCTTTCAACCTACTGCTAAAATAGAAGAAACAACCATAGAAAAAGAAGATACAAGTGAAGTATTCTAATTAAATTGCTACAACCTCAGAATTATGAAAATTAAGTCGCTTTTCTGTATAGTTATTGTTGTTCTTTTTTTTACATCTTGTTCAAAAGAATTAAGTCTTGAGCAAGGTGGTAATTTAGAGATGGTGGGAGCTCTTGGTCAACAATGTAAAATTAGTGGCATAATGGCCGTAGATTCTGCGTCTGGGAAGGGATTGTATAATCTTTTTACAGGTTTTAACGGAACAGGAGTGGCTAGTTTTGTTCAAGCTGTTGATAGTATTAACGCTACAATTGATTTTTCTACCAGTTTTACGTACAACAAAGACACTATTTTTGTAGGTTTAAATGACTATTTTGTTGTTGATTCATTAAATAGGGTTAAACGATTTGTTTCTGACACCCTTTTGTACGACTATAAATACGATGCAAGTGGTTATCTTACTGAAAAAACATTCACATATACTACCTTGGGCGTCCCATTAATAAAATATTCATTCCAATGGACAAATGGGAATTTGATTAATGTTTCGGGATTAATAAGCTTTTTGGGTTTAAATCAAAAAATATTTGAATCAAAAATAGAATATGATAATTCAAAGGTTGCAAAAAATTTTATTGCAATTTTTCCAGAAGGATACGAAACCTTTCCATTCATTATGGGATTAGATTTGGGAAAAAAATCTCAGAATTTAGTGTCAAAAATTTCAATTACAGAGTTTGACAATACAGGAGCTGTTACAAATAACTATGAGAGTATCATTAAAAATGTAAAATATTCTTTAGACGGATACATAACCGAATGGTATGTTGAAGGCGACGGATTTGATGCATTGGGATTATTTAGTGGTAGAAACAAGTTTAGTTATTTCTGTAGGTAGAACATCTAATTCGGCTATTGAAAATTTCATAACATAATTTTAATCAATACATTAGTACTATAATGTAATTCTTGATTTTTACTGTGTAATCAAAAACCAATTATTTATTTGCCACTAAATAATTAGGAAATTTTTTTATTGAATTTTCGTTTGTATAATTTGATTATAAGGTTATAAAACTTTACTTAATTTTATTAATTACACACCTGAAATCAGATTATGCAAAAAATAATACTTACAATATTTATAGTTTTCTTTGTTCAAAGTTCTGTTAAAGCCCAAGCATTGTACGAAGTAACTATAGAAGAAAAGACACAAAATGCTACAATAATAACTGAAGGGAAAGTTGTTGCACAAGAGAGTTTCTGGAACAACCAACATTCTATGATTTATACTTCCAATAAAGTTTTGGTGTATAAATTATTTAAAGGAAATGCTGTGACAGATACCATCCAAGTGCTTACTGTTGGAGGGTCTGTTGGAAATGAAAGTATTGAAGCCTCTGATTTGCTACAATTAAACATTAATGATATTGGAATTTTTTATTGTACCCCCAACATTTTAAGCATTACAACTCCAAATAGTACAAATGTTTTATTAGATGTTTATAGTAGTTCTCAGGGTTTTTTAAAGTATGATATTATTACACAATCTGCCAGTTGTCCTTTTAAAAAATACAATAACATATCTTCATCATTGTATCAAGCAGTGGAGGCACAAACGGGCATTAGATATAAGACAATCAGAAGCCTCAATACTGATCTTGAAAAAAATCGAGCTACAAATATTACCGCACCGGCTATCAGCAGTTTTAGTCCGGCAACTGTTAACGCTGGTGCCATTTTGGATCCCACCACCAATGTATTGACCATCAATGGAAGTGGTTTCGGGTCAACGCCTTCAGGATCTGCTGCCGTTTTTTTTGATAATCCTGACGACGGAACTGGAGGAACACCCTATACAGTAGCTTACAATAGTCCATTTGTAGTTTCTTGGGCCGACAATCAAATTGTGATTAGAGTTCCTACAAAAGCAGGTACGGGTAGTTTTGGGGTGATAGATGCTTCAGGAAATCAAGTTACGGCTTCCACCAATTTAAATGTATTGTATAGTATAATGACCTCAATCCCGCCATCCGCTCCTTCATATGTTAAAGAAGTGAACAATATCAATGCTAATGGCTCTGGGGGTTATACGGTTGTATATAGCACTAATACTGCTGGTGGTGGTGTAGATTTAAATGGATCAGGCGCTAAAACAACTTTTCAACGTGCCCTAACCACTTGGAAAGAAATTTTAGGGTATAATGTTATTGAAGGTGGTACAACAAGTGTACAAGAAATTAGTCGCGACGGATATAATGTTATCATGTACGACAATACAAATACGGGTAAATCGCCATTGGCATCAGGTGTATTGGCAGTTTGTTATTCTTATTTTTCAATTTGTACTGATGATTATGCCCTCAATCAGTATGTTAAAAGAGAGTTTGATATTGTTATTCGCAACTCTGGCGTTTCAACAGGAACGTACAACTTTACATTAGGTCCTTGTCCTCCAAATGCAACAGATTATACATTAACAGATTTAGAAACCGTTTTGTTGCACGAATTGGGTCATTCTATTGGGCTTGGCCATATTAATGATAATTATACAGGAAGTGTTGGTTCAATGAATCCTGGTAAACTCATGAACTATACAATCGTAAACAGTTCAAAAAGGGTTAGTCCAGATTACTCGGCAAAAGCAGGTGCAGCCTATCTGATTCAACAACAAGGAAATAATTATGGAGTATGTGGGTTTATAGAAATGACGCCACTTTCTACAACGCTGGAATCCAAAGACGATTGTCCTACTTCATTGCCAAGCAATGCATTAACTACAGGAACGGTTGTTAACTTTAATTTGGTACATGCTACCAGCAACAACTTTACCGATCCTTTAAGCACAAATTTCAGATGCAACGGATCCATCGGCAGCCAAACCAATAATGCTTATTATGCATTTAAAACCAACGGTTCAGGTGGTACCATGTCTATTGCTGTAAGCGGATATACTACTACGCCTTCCGCATTAACTTCATGTACACAAGTATATGGAGGAATACCTGTAACAGGCATTAGATTGGCATTATACGATGTAACTAGCGGATTGCCCACCACACCAGGAGGATATCCAACGGTATTGGCTTGTAGAGAATTTTCAGGTGACGGATCTTTAACTGAATTTTCTGGATTGTCTGCCAATGCAAATTATCTCATTATGGTAGAAGGTATCGAAAACACCAAAGCCACTTTTACATTTAGTTTTTCAGGAACAGCAATCACCACTGGGGTAACATTGCCCCTTTCTAGCTTGGTATTGAAAGCCAATACCTTGGGGAAATCAGTTTCATTAACGTTTACGGCATCCAATGAGCAAGATATTAACGATTATCTGATTGAACACAGCAGCGATGGGATATTATTTTCAAAAATAGGGGAGGTTTTGCCTTCAAAAAGCAACAATGTTATTAGTAATACCTATCGTTTTGTAGACCAACAACCTGCAACGGGCAATAACTTTTATCGAATCAAAGGGGTAAGTGCAAATAATATGGAACAATACAGTAATGTTACTATGGTTAATTTAAATCAAAATAAGCCAACCATTACCGTAACGCCGAATCCGATTGAAGGAAAACGATTGCAGTTAAAGGCTGAAAATATGCAAAAAGGAAAGTATACTTGTATGATTACCGATGTTTTGGGGAAAGTTTTATACCAAAAAGAAATTTTTTCTAATGGAACCAACGAAATGTTGACCCTACAACTTCCTGTTTCAACAACTAAAGGACTATATTATATAGAAATAATGGGTGGTAACGGACCATTTGTGTACAAATTCCTTGTAAAATAAAAAATAGGCATAAGCAATTGATTGTGGTTGCTTATGCCTATTTATAGATATTTTGGTGGATAATTACAATCCCACCATTTCAAAAGGTTTTACCCAAGTGTCGAATTCTTCAGGAGTTACATAACCCAATTTTACTGCCATTTCTTTTAATGTAGTTCCTTCTTTATGAGCAGTTTGTGCAATTTCTGCTGCTTTATAATAACCAATTTTAGTATTTAAAGCAGTTACTAACATTAAAGAATTGTTTACGTGCTTGTTGATGTTTTCTTCGATAGGAGCAATTCCAACAGCGCATTTCTCATTAAAGCTTACACATCCATCACCGATTAGTCGGGCAGAATGTAAGAAGTTGTAAATCATCATAGGTTTGAAAACATTCAATTCAAAATGTCCGGTAGCACCACCAATATTTATAGCCACATCATTACCCAATACTTGAGCTGCAATCATTGTTAAAGCTTCACACTGTGTTGGATTAACTTTTCCAGGCATAATTGAAGATCCTGGCTCATTATCAGGAATATACAATTCACCAATTCCGCTTCTTGGTCCGGAGGACAACATTCTTATATCATTAGCAATTTTCATTAAACTAACGGCAACTGTTTTTAAAGCGCCATGGGCTTCTACTATGGCATCATGTGCGGCTAATGCTTCAAATTTATTTTCAGCAGTGATAAATGGTAAACCAGTAAGTGTGGCAATATGTTTAGCAACGTTTTCAGAATATGATGGAGGAGTATTGATTCCCGTTCCAACAGCTGTTCCGCCCAAGGCCAATTCACTTAAATGAGCTAGTGTATTACGAATCGCTTTTAATCCATGATCCAATTGAGATACATATCCACTAAATTCTTGACCAACAGTTAGCGGTGTGGCATCCATAAAATGGGTTCTGCCAATTTTTACCACGTGCATATATTGCAGACTTTTTGCAGCTAGAGTATTGCGCAATTGTTCAATACCAGGAATTGTGATTTCAATTAGCATTTTGTAAGCAGCAATATGCATTGCGGTAGGAAATGTATCGTTGGATGATTGGGATTTATTCACATCATCATTAGGATGTAAAAACTTTTCTTTATCAGATAGTGAACCACCTTTTAATACATGCCCGCGATAAGCAACCACTTCATTTACGTTCATGTTGCTTTGAGTGCCGGAACCAGTTTGCCATACTACCAAAGGGAAAAAATCATCCAACTTTCCTTCTAGAATTTCGTCACAAACTAGACCAATAAGTTCAGCTTTTTCTTTAGGAAGTACGCCTGCATCAAAATTGGTTAATGCCGCTGCTTTTTTTAAGTAAGCAAATGCCTTTATGATTTCCTTCGGCATGCGATTGATGTCTTGTGCAATTTTAAAATTATCAATACTTCTTTGCGTTTGAGCACCAAAATAAGCTAGGGCAGGAACGCTTACCTCGCCCATTGTGTCTTTTTCAATTCTGTATTCCATATTGCAAAGTTATGATGCAAATCTTAAAAAAAAAGAAATGGCGTCTATTTATCCGTTTATACCTTTTAACAATAAAATGTAATAGTTCAAATCTATTTTTGTTGCTAGAAAATTGGTTATATGAGGAGGTTGAATTTGATGTTTTTGTTAAGTTTTTATTTATTTTCTTCGTCATGTTATATAGCACGGGCTTATCAAAACCGTAAATTTTTATTGTCGTCTTTAGAAACTTTTGAAGTTACAAAATTGCCCCCATCGCCAACGCCATTTCATTTTACAGAATCAATACAACCGCCGCTACTCAAATTAATCGAATATCTAGATACAAATTTGAATGATTCAAAAACTTATGCGTTTCTTGTAATCAGAAACGACAGTATTTTATATGAAAAATATTTTGATCATTTAAATGTAAATAAGCAATTGCCATCATTTTCTGTTGCGAAATCCTTTATTTCAACATTAATTGGAATTGCTTTTGAAGAGGGAAAAATTCATGATTTACAAGAGCCGATAACCCATTATATTCCAGAATTGGGCAAGCGAGATTTACGTTTTAATAATATATCCATTCAAAATTTATTGGATATGCGAAGTGGGGTAAACAGCAATGAGAATTATGAAAGTCCATTTAGTGATGTATTGAAATTGGGTTTTACTAAAAACATAAAGAATATAACCTTACATGTAAAATATGGCACTGATCCAGGGAAGTTTGAATACAGAAGTGTAAATACACAATTATTAGCAATGATTTTAGAAAATGCCACAGGGAAAAAAGTACAGAATTATTTGATAGAAAAATTATGGTTGCCTTTAGGTATGGAATATCCTGCAAGTTGGAATATCGATGATGAAAAGCACAATACGGTGAGGGCATTTTGTTGCATAAATGCTGCTGCAAGAGATTTTGCAAAGTTTGGAAGATTGTTTTTGCAGAAGGGAAAGTGGAATGGTCATCAAATAATTAGTGATTCTTGGATTTCTAAATCTACCAATAAGGATACTTTTAATGTTTATGGGGGTTATAAAAACCAGTGGTGGAGTGGAAAATCTATAGATGTATTTTCTGATTCTTTAGAAGCAAGGGCATTTGCAAAAGGAGAAATAGGTTTTTCAAAAACGTATAACTTTGAAAACTCAAATGGGGAAAAGACTTTTGCAGTTCAATATAGAGATGGTTCATTTCATGCTGAGGGATTGCTAGAACAATTTGTTTATATCAATCCAACAAAAAATATTGTTATTGTAAGATTAGGTTATCGTTGGAAACATCCATCAATGGATAGCGAAACATTTATTTATAATTTGGGTAAAAATTTATGAAAATTTAATCTATTTATTTTCTGAAATCGGGTTTTCTTTTCTCAAGAAATGCAGTTACCCCTTCAAGCATTTCAGAAGTTCCAAAACATTCTCCAAACAATTCTACTTCTTTCTCGAATCCATCAATTTCTTTTTGGTAGAAGTTATTAATTGCAAGTATCGATTTTGCTATAGCTTGGGGAGATTTTGTTAATATGGTTTGCAAAAGATTTTCAGATTGTTGGATAAGGATATCAGATTCAAAAACATGATTAACCAATCCAATTTTAAGAGCTTCATTTGCATCAATAATATTTCCAGACAAAATTAGTTCTAAAGATTTTCCTTTACCAACCAGCTGTGTTAAGCGTTGTGTGCCACCATATCCGGGTATAATTCCCAAATTAACTTCAGGTTGACCAAATTTTGCATTGGTTGATGCCAAACGAATATGACAACACATAGCCAATTCGCATCCACCTCCAAGAGCAAATCCATTAACTGCTGCAATAACTGGCTTTGGCAAATTTTCAATTAATTTAAATAGATGTTGACCTTTTTGAGCTAAAGTTATTCCTTCTTCTTTAGAAAGTTCTTTAAACTCGCTGATATCAGCACCAGCAATAAAAGCTTTATTTCCAGATCCTGTAATAATTAATCCATGAACCTCATTATTTGAGTAACAATCTTGAATTATTGATTCTAATTCTGATAATACTATTTTGTTTAAGGCATTTAATTTTTCAGGTCTGTTTATAGTTATAGTTAAAATTGAGTTGGATAGTGAGGTTGCGATAGTTGTCATAAATGGGTTTTAATTCTATCAAATAAATATTTGATTTAAAGATATTACTTGAAATTACATAATAGTTTTAGAAATTTTATTAAAATAATTTGCCGCGAATACACGAATAATTAATAATAAATGATAAACCTATTTTTTAAAGAAGAAGATTTAATTCGTGCATTCGTTGAAGAATAAGAAAAATTTGCCACGAATACAATAAAATATAAAATTACTAACTCGAAATATTGTTGCTTAATTCGTGCATTCGTGGCGGAAAAATAATTTGCCACGAATACACTAACATTTAAAATTACTGCTTAGAAATATTGTAGCTTAATTCGTGCATTCGTGGCAGAATAATTATAAAATATGCCACGAACACACTAATATTTAATAAATATTTAGAAATATTGTGCCTTAATTCGTGCATTCGTGGCAAAAGAAATCAACATTTTAAAATCAGACTTTATTAAAATAGTTTTTTTAAACCACCTAACAAACCTCCTAAACCTTCTCCGCCGCCCATCAAAGAACCAATAATACTTTGCACATCAAAACTGTTGTCATTTGGATCGTTGGTTTTAGATATTAAACTGTTTATTACCTGTGGCAATAACATATTAACAATTCCACCTGCTTGTTCAGAACCAATTCCAAATTTGCTCATCAAATTGGTTGCAATGTTACCACTCATATTTGTTACTTCACCATTAATAGCATTGCTACCTCCTGAAAAAAGCCCCATAATAGTCTCCATTCCACCATTGGTTACTAATCCCTTTAAATGGTCCATAATACCCTCTGCAGTTGTACTAATTGCAGCATCATTGTGTTCGTTTGGAATAGCAGGATTGTTAACAATTGCTTCAGATGCATGCTCTTTTACTAAGTTTAATAAATTTTCTAACATAGTTTAATGTATTTAATTTTTTACTTATCAAATGTACATTTTCTTTAAAATCAAATTATTAATTTTATGTTATTAAAGAAATTTATGTTTATTCAAGTTTTAAAAGTGATTATTTACTTTGCTTTTAATAAAATCTACAATGTCAGTTGTTGTTGTTCCTGGATGAAAAAGTTGATTGACACCCATTGCTAGGAGTTGTTCCATATCTTCTTCCGGAATAATCCCACCTCCTGTCAACAATACATCAGTCATTTCTTTTTCTTTCATCAATGCAATAATTTTTGGAAAAACAGTCATGTGCGCCCCTGAAAGAATACTAATTCCTATAGCATCTACATCTTCTTGAAGTGCCGCATTCACAACCATTTCTGGCGTTTGCCTTAGTCCGGTATATATTACTTCCATACCCGCATCTCTCAAGGCTGTTGCAATTATCTTTGCACCTCTATCATGACCATCTAAACCAACTTTTGCAATCAATACCCTAATAGGCCTGTCTAGTACTTTTCTTGATGTCATACATTCCTATTTTTTGTAAAAAACAACTTCTAATTTACTGAAAGTTTAATAATTACAGATTTGATTCTTTCTACTGTTTCCTCTTTTCCTAATAAGTAAGAAATGTCAAAAACAGTAGGACCAAATTTACCTCCAACCAACATAATTCTAAAGGGTAATTGAAGTTCACCAGGTTTAATTCCAGCTTTTACTGCCAATTCTTTAAAATGTTTTTCAATGTTTGCGATATTCCACTCTTCCAAATTTTCTATCTCTATACAAAATAAATTAAAAAAGTCTAGTTTGCTTTGATTCCACTTTGGTTGTATGGAATCTAAATCTACAACCAACGGCTTTCTGAAAAAATATGATGATTGCTCAATAAAATCTGAAAGCAACACACATCTTTCTTTAACCATACCTATTATTGTATCCAATTTAACTTCATCACTTATAAAAAGTCCTTCTTTTTCTAAAATTGGCTTAACCAATGGAACCAATTTGTTATTGGGATATCGTTTTATCCATTCCTGGTTGTACCATTTTGCTTTTTCATAATCAAATTTTGCACCGCCTTTATGAACCCTTTCAATGTTAAAAAGTTGAATTAATTCATCAATGGTAAAAATTTCCTGTTCTGTTCCTGAATGCCAACCTAATGCAGCCAATAAATTTATAAAGGCCTCAGGAAGAAACCCTCGTTCTCTAAAACCCAAACTTGTTTCTGAAGTTTTAGGATTTGTCCAATTCATTGCAAAAACTGGAAAACCTAGCAAATCGCCATCTCGTTTGCTTAGTTTGCCATGACCATCGGGTTTTAAAATTAATGGAAGATGAGCCCATTGAGGCATTGAATCTTGCCAGCCCAAAAATTTCCACAACAATAAATGTGCTGGGGCAGATGGAAGCCACTCTTCCCCTCTAAATGCATGGGAAATTTTCATCAAATAATCATCAACAACCACTGCAAGATGATAAGTTGGCATTCCGTCAGCCTTAAGTAGAACTTTATCGTCTGTTTGATTTATCGTAAAACTTACTTCTCCACGAATCATATCATTGAAACTGATGATCTCTTCTGTATCAGGAACTCTTAACCGAATTACATAAGGCTTACCTGCATTTATCCATTCTTTTGTTTCTTCTGCCGAACAAGTTAGCGAGTTGTTCATCTTCATTCGAAGCCTCACATCATATTGTGGTGCAGGATTTTCTGCGGTTTGAAATTGAGCACGCATTTTGTCTAATTCTTCCGGAGTGTCAAATGCATAGTAAGCATTTCCTTGATCTACCAATTTTTGTGCATATTCTGCATACTTTGGTTTTCTTTCACTTTGGCGATATGGACCATACGCACCACCAACAACTGTGCTTTCATCAGGCTCTAAACCACACCAAGATAAACAATCCATTATATAAGACTCAGCTCCTTCTACATATCGATTTTGATCTGTATCCTCAATGCGCAAAATGAAAGTGCCACCGTGCTTTTTTGCAAATAAATAATTGTACAAAACTGTTCTAATGCCCCCTAAATGCAACCCACCCGTAGGGCTTGGTGCAAATCGAACTCTTACGTTTTCCATTTTACAAAGATAATTTAAAATTGGTACTCTAGAAATGCATTAAATCTATTTAGATTCTGAAATGTCATTGTAATTATCTTTTATATTTAGCCGCTTTAAAGGGTATCTTTGTAATACTAATTGTGATTATAATTATGTTTTATTTTGTAAAAACACCCAATTGGTTACAACGGATTTATAAAAATTGTGTGTGGAAAATTAAGGATTCGTCAAATGATATTTTTTTAACTTTTGATGATGGACCTCACCCTGAAATAACTCCTTTTGTATTAGATACTCTAAAACTTTATGGTGCAAAAGCAACCTTTTTTTGTATCGGTAAGAATGTTGAAACTTACCCTGAAATTTATCAGCGTATATTAAACGAAGGCCATTCAGTTGGAAATCATACACACAACCATAAAAATGGATGGAAAACTTCTTTTATCGATTATATCCATAATATTGAAATTGCATCTAAATACATTCCATCTTCAATATTTAGACCTCCTTATGGAAGAATAACAATTCGACAAATTTTTTATCTTAAAAGAAAGATGAATTTACAACCTATTATGTGGACAATTTTAAGTGGTGATTTTGATAAAAATTGTTCACCACAACAAACTGTTGAAAATGTTGTTAAAAACCTTTCTCCAGGAAGTATTGTGGTTTTTCATGATAGTTTTAAATGTGGCGAAAAATTAAAGTATGCATTGCCTTTGGTGTTGAAATTTGTAAATGAAAAGAATTGGACGGCAATAAGAATTGATAACTAAAAATAATAGTGAGATAAAATACTTGAAATGGCTTTTAAAAAAGTTGGGCCTGGGTAGAAACCCCGGCCCGTTTTTAATCCGTACCCTATGAAAACTTTTTAAAAATACAATTTCTTTTGTTAAGTGCAACAATTATTTTGTACTAAACTATAAATGAATAAAAAAATTTAATTAAATAGTAGTTTAAAACAACTGATTAGTAATTATTTAGACAATTGTCAATCAATTATTGTTGATTGCTGATGTTATTTTTCAGCTAAAAGTGGTTTTTCGAAATGAAACTGTTATAGAGAGTTGATTTTAAATTAAACTAAGAGTTATATAAACAATAATTATGAATCAAAATTATATTATAGATACACATTGTCATTTATACGATACTGTTTTTATGGAAGATAGACAAGCCGTTTTATCTCGTGCAAATGATGCTTGTGTGAAGCGAATTTATTTACCAAACATTGATGTAAGTACAATTAATCAAATGTTGGAACTTGCTGAATCTTTTCCTGAAATTTGTTTCCCAATGATGGGTTTACATCCCTGCTATGTTAAAGAAGATTTTCAAGATCAATTAGACTTGATGTATAATTGGTTGGATAAAAGAAAATTTGCTGCTATTGGTGAAATTGGTTTAGATTTTTTTAGAGATGAAACTTATCGGGATGAACAATTGGAAGCCTTTCAATTGCAGTTGAATTGGGCAATTGAAAAAGATTTACCTGTTGTTATTCATTGTAGAAAATCAATGCAAGAATGCATCAAAATAATCAAATCTTTGGGGAATGGAAAAATTAGAGGAATATTTCATTGCTTCAGCGGTTCAATAGAAGAAGCAAAAGCTATTACAGATTTGGGTATGTATTTAGGCATCGGGGGAGTATTTACTTACAAAAATGCAGGTTTACCTGATGTGTTAAAAGAAATTGGATTGGATCGAATAGTTTTAGAAACTGATGCCCCTTATCTTTCTCCAGTTCCATTCAGAGGAAAAAGAAACGAACCTGCATATACAAGTATAGTTGCAAAAAAAATTGCCGAATCTTTACAATTATCAGTTGAAGAAATTTCTAGTAAAACTTATAAAAATTCATTACAAATTTTTGATTAATATTATTAAGTTATTTATTATTGTTTTACAGAAATAATTATTAGAATAAAATTTTTATAATTTAAAGTTTTTAAAAGTGATGAGAAAAATATTCATAATCATAATAACAACCTTAACAGTTACGTCTAGTGTTTTTGCACAATCTGAAAACGATTCCTCTCAAATTTTTATTCAACAACAATTTGCAACAAACGATTATACATTTAAATCTTTTTTAATACCTGGGTTAATGACGACTTATGGTTTTATTGCCTTAAAATCTAAGTATTTTAAAATGATCAATGAATATACGAATATTAACATCCCACATAGTGCTGCTAATGCATCTCATCTGGCAGATGATATTTTACAATTTTCACCGGCTTTAATGGTTTATGGTTTAAATATTGCGGGAATTAAAGGAAAAAATAATGTATTTGATCAAACGATGATCTATGTTATGAGTAATCTAATTTTAAATGGAACTGTACAAAGCATTAAAAATATAAGTCAAGAGCAACGTCCAGATTTGTCTGATTATCGTTCATTTCCTTCTGGACATACCGCAGAGGCTTTTGCATCAGCAGAGTTTTTGAGAGAAGAATATAAAGATAAATCACCATGGTTAGGATATCTAGGATATGGTATGGCTGTTACAACGGGATGTTTGCGTATGTACCACCAAAAACATTGGGTGAGTGATGTGATTGCTGGGGCAGGTTTGGGTATAATTTCTACTCGGTTATCTTATATATTATATCCGTTAATTCAGAAAAAGTTTTTTAAGATTAAAATGCAAAAAACTTTGGTTATGCCCTCTATAAAAAAACAGGCTTTTGGATTTCAACTTGTACATCGTTTTTGATTTTATTCAAGAGAATAGTTCTTTTATATGTGCTGAAATCAGATTTTTAAAGGATATCTTCAAATAAATTGGTTACCGGAACTTCTAATGCATTACTGATTAAATACAAATGATAAATACTTGTATTTATTTTACCCCTTTCTATTCTACTTAGTTGAGAATAATCTAGGCCTGCTTCAATAGCTAATTTTTCTATAGTTTGATTTTTCTCAGTTCTGTGTTTTCTTATTTTTTTTCCAATCTGCAAAACCAGTTTGTCTTTCGAAATATTTTTATCCATTAGTGGTGTTTTAGCGTTTTTTCCTCAAAATTTATAGGTTAATATAATCATCCAGTTCATTTGGTTGATATGTTATTTATATTTAAAAGTAAAAGTATTAAAATATTTGTAATATTATAAAAATGTCCACAATTATTTTTAGTGTTTTCACTATAAAAAAGTGGGAAAAACACCATTGTAATTTGATGAAAATACCAATTGGTGTTTATTTGTGCTTCAAAACGATGCAAAAGATCAATTAGGAAAAGCGAATTGTAATTGTTTTGAGGATTTTGATATCAAAATTTGTTTTTTATGATAATTAATTGTTAACTTAATGTTATCAAATTGTTAACAAATTTAAATATCTGAATTATTATGAAAACCCAACAATTCAAGAACAAAGTTTTAATGACTTATTTCTTAAGTATTGTCCTTCTATCAAATTCAATGTCAGCCCAAGATATTGTAATGTCTGGACCACTAAGACTAAATGAGGTTAATATCCATGCGGCACGTTACTTTAACAAGAAGTTTCCTGATATAATAGAACAATCATGGTATAATACTTCAATTGGAAACCAAGTTGTATATAAAGAAAATGGAATATCAAGACAATCTATTTTTAATCTAAGAGGAGAATTTGAGTACACCATAAAATTTATAGATGCAAAAGATCTTCCGCAAATTATCCTAAAACGCATTGCCTTAAATTTCCCCAGATTTGAAGTTCATTCTGTTAGTGAAATACAATTTTCAGAAGCTTGTATGTATTTTATTGTTATTATTCAAAGCAACACACAAAAATCTTTTATCATAAGTGAAGAAGAAATTCAGCTTCATTCTAGCGTTTTACTATCAGAAAAGTAAAATAGATGCGTGATTTTTATTTGTTGGAACAAATATTAGGGTAAAAAGTGTAATTTTTTTACAATCGGCTTTAAAAAAGTTTTAGAATTGCCTTTGCTAAACATACCTTTGCAGCAAATTACAAAACACGCATTAATTATTTTTTTAATATGGCCAACATCGGTAAGATCAAACAAATCATCGGAGCGGTATTAGATGTGCAGTTTCAAGGACAATTGCCTGAGATTTTCAACGCATTGGAAATAACCAAAGCTAATGGTGAAAAATTAGTAATGGAAGTTCAGCAGCATTTGGGCGAAGACAGCGTTCGTTGTATTGCAATGGAAGGAACAGAAGGTTTAACCAGAGGTTTAGAAGTAGTTGATACTGGTAGAACAATTGCAATGCCTATTGGAGCTGATATTTATGGTAGATTGTTCAATGTTACCGGAGATGCTATTGACGGATTGCCTCAAGTTTCTAAAGAAAACGGCCGTTCAATTCATGCAAAACCTCCATTATTCGAAAATCTTAGTACAGCATCTGAAATTCTTTTTACAGGTATCAAAGTAATTGACCTTATTGAGCCTTATGCTAAAGGTGGTAAAATTGGATTGTTTGGTGGTGCTGGTGTAGGAAAAACGGTATTGATTCAAGAATTGATCAACAATATCGCAAAAGGCCATGGTGGTCTTTCTGTATTTGCAGGAGTAGGAGAGCGTACAAGAGAAGGAAACGATTTGTTGAGAGAGATGATTGAGGCTGGAATTATGAAATATGGTGATGATTTCATTCACAGTATGGAAGAAGGTGGATGGGATTTATCTAAAGTTGATATGGAAAGTTTAAAAGATTCAAAAGCAACATTTGTTTTTGGTCAGATGAACGAACCACCAGGAGCACGTGCTCGTGTTGCATTGAGCGGATTAACTATTGCAGAATATTTCCGTGATGGTGATGGCGAAGGTAAAGGAAAAGACATCTTGTTCTTTGTTGATAATATATTCCGTTTCACTCAAGCGGGTTCTGAGGTTTCTGCTTTGTTGGGTCGTATGCCTTCAGCCGTAGGATATCAACCTACCTTGGCTACAGAAATGGGATTGATGCAAGAAAGAATCACATCTACCCGTAACGGTTCAATTACTTCTGTACAAGCAGTTTATGTGCCTGCAGATGACCTTACCGATCCAGCTCCGGCAACAACTTTTGCTCACTTGGATGCAACAACCGTATTGAGTAGAAAAATTGCTGACCTTGGAATTTATCCTGCTGTAGATCCATTGGATTCTACATCTAGAATTTTAACCGCTCAAATTGTTGGTGATGCTCACTACGATTGTGCCAATAGAGTAAAAGGAATTTTACAACGCTACAAGGAATTACAAGACATTATCGCAATTCTTGGAATGGATGAATTGAGTGAAGAAGATAAATTAGTGGTTTCAAGAGCTCGTAGGGTTCAACGTTTCCTTAGCCAGCCTTTCCACGTAGCAGAACAATTTACTGGATTGAAAGGTGTTTTTGTAAATATTGAAGATACCATCCGTGGTTTCAATATGATTATGGACGGAGAAGTAGATCAATACCCTGAAGCTGCTTTCAACTTGGTTGGAACAATTGAAGATGCTATTGAAAAAGGTACAAAAATGATGGCACAAGCTAAATAATTAGATGATCTTCATCTTGTAAATTGAATAATCAAATGGAACTTGAAATATTAACACCGGAAAAAAAGTTGTTTAGTGGCAATGTTTATGGCGTTCAATTACCCGGAATTAACGGATCTTTTGAAGTGCTTGATAAACATGCTGCAATGGTTAGTGCACTAGGAACCGGCACTCTTAAAGTTTTACACGATAAAGCTGGTACAAAAACTGAATCTTTTACCATTTCTGGTGGTATTATTGAAGTTCTACGCAATAATATTTCAGTATTGGTTGAAAAAGCTCAAATTAAAGAGGCTTAATACCTTAATCATATTATCTATTAAAAAAGCACAACAATTTTGTTGTGCTTTTTTAATTCAATTGAGGGTCTATAGGTGCGTTTATCAATAATTTGTAATCCCCTCCCTTAGCCAACAATGCTTCTTTCCATATCTGATTTACTTCAGGAAGAAATATGATCTCTTTATTTGATTTGGAAACTACCCAACTGCCTTCTTTCAACTCTTCTTGCAACTGGTTTTCTTCCCATCCCGAATACCCTAAATAAAATCGAATCCCCTCTGTGGAGATTTTTCCAGAAGTTATAAGGGCAGTAGCAATTTCAAAATCTCCTCCCCAAAAAACATTTTCAGTTATAGGAAACCCACCTTTTATCAACTCAGGATAAGTATGCAAAAAATGTAAAGTTGTATCTTGTACTGGTCCCCCATAATATACAGGAACAGATAGATGCTCCAATCCAGTAACCAAATCTCCTAAAGTTGAATCTGCTAACTTATTTATTACAAACCCAAAACACCCTGCTTTTTGAACCTCACAAAGCAAAATTACCGACCTTATAAAATTGGGATCTTTTAAAAATGGTTCCGCTATCAACAATCTACCTTTTGCTGGTTTTATAGTAAACATATTGTCTTATAATTAATAAATTTAAAATCGTTTCCAAAACCCAAAATAATGGTTATTTCATTACCATTTACTAAAGTTGATCATCTTTGAAATATTTGTTCATAATATTATTGCCTTTATTTCTCTCACATTTATTTATGAGACAGCTTGCTATTATGTTAGCGATGGGCAGAGCCCATCGAAATTTCATATCAATCTCAAATGCTTAATCACGTTTTATTAACTATTTCAATTTTTCCTTTTTCTTAAATGATGTTAATGGATTTCATTTGTTTTAATTATGATTTTAATACTTTATCAACCAATTGTAATTGATCATCCAACCCCCAGCTATATCAATTTAGAATTAGGAATTAAGATTTAGGAATTTATAACTTGATTCCTAATTCCTAAATCTTAATTGATATATCTGAGGGCTATTGAAAGAAATCTTTTCAATTTTTCTAATGAGTAATTTGATATAAATAGGGTTCTTTTAATGCCCCCCAAAAAGCAAGTGTAAATGCCAATGGGGTAATGTTTAAAGAATGACCATGAAGTGGTCAAATATATATAGAATCTTTATTTTTTAAATTCGACTCCGAAGGAGTCGAATAACATAAATACATTTAAACATTTAAATGTTTTGTAAATATTTGTATTTAATAAACTAATGCTGAATTTATTACAAATGTTTATTTTAATTTAATAAACAGATTCGACTCCTTCGGAGTCGTATTTATTTAAATATAAATAGCTATGAATATTTGACCACTTCGTGGTCATTAATATATTATCAAATATTCCTTACAAATGTTGGAGTTCGATTGAATTTATTTCTAAATATGTTCTTTTATTAATCAAATGAATGCATAAATATTCTAAGGCGTAATCTGAGTTTAATAGATAAACAAGAAAGGTTATTCATTAATTGAATAATATCTGGTTCGTAATAGATTCAAAAATTACTGTTAAGAATTCATTACCAAATTAACAACAAATTCTTAGCTAACAATTTGTTAACCACATAAGTCA
>CAMBYC010000023.1 GCA_945871875.1 Sphingobacterium thalpophilum | reverse complement strand
ACACGTATGCGCGATGGATTTATCATAATCAAAGCTAATAATGCAGAAGTTAAAAACATTGATGACCTAAATAATATTTTCTCAAAAAGTCCAAAACGTATTATTCTTGAAGGATTTTACCCTGGATATGATGGAATGTATAGTTATCCGATAGAACTTGAATAAAGATGAATTATGAATTATGAATTATGAGTTATGAGTTATGAGTTATGAATTGAGTTATTTAAACATAGGAAGGTAGAGAATATCCATATTTATATTTAAAAAATACTCTAAAAATACATAATACATAATTCATAATACATAATTCATAATTCATAACTTATGGATAAGTTATGAATTAAAACAGCTTAATTTTTCAGACAAATCTTTATCATTTATTTAAAATAACAGAAATTTGATCATGAAAAAAAATATAGCTATTTGGATTATTGCTTTAATAGGATTTGCTTGTAGCCCTAGTCAAAATCTAAATGGAGTTAAAACATCTTATGTTCACCCAGTAACAGGATTCTCCAAAACCGTTACCGTAACCGCTAAAGGAATTACAACAATTTATATTTCAGGATTAACCGCAGAAGGTGCTGATTTTGACTCGCAAACTCGTGCCGTTTTCAACAATATTAAATTTGAATTGGAAACAGTTGGTGCAACCTTTAAAGATGTTGTTAAGATGAATACCTACATCGTGAATATTAATCCTGATATCGTAAATGTTTTTAGGGGTATTCGTAAAGAAATGCTTGGAGAAAAAGACATGCCTGCAAGTACTATCATTGGCATACCAGCTTTAGCAGCAAAAGACAGGCTCATTGAGATAGAGGCAATTGCAGTAATAGAAGCAAAAAAATAATGAATTAATAAAGACTAATTTTTCAATTTGTAGTCATTAAATAATTATTGGAACCACTCCTAATCCTGCACGATGTTCTAAAAAACCAACTTTCCCAAAATCATAAATCAAGCCTGTAGCAAGATCTTCTTTCAACAGCAATGGTCCATCCATATCTAAATAATCTACCATTGGAGCAAGGTGCAATAATGCCGAACTTCCTATGGTAGATTCATTCATACAACCCAACATTGTTTTTAATCCAACTGATTTAGCTTGTTTTATCATTCTTCTGGCAGGTGTAATTCCACTGCATTTGGTGAGCTTAATATTTATGCCATGAAAATATCCTGCACATATCTCAACATCACTTTCCTTAACACAACTTTCATCTGCAAAAAGTGGAATTGGTGATTGCTCAAATAAAACTTTCATCCCTTCCCAATCGTCTTTTGCCAACGGTTGTTCTATCAATTCAATACCAAGTTCTTGCATAACTGGAATTTTTCTCAAAGCTTCATCAAGTGTCCAACCCGCATTTGCATCTACCCGAATTGATGCGTCTGTTTTGCTCCGAAGGATTGTCAATAACTCCATATCGCCATCAAAACCAACTTTTATTTTATATGCTGGCCAAGGTTTCTCTTGCATTTTTAACAACATTTTTTCTGGTGTATCTATGCCAATGGTGTAATCTGTAATTTGAGTTCTACTTTTATCCAATTGCCATAAAGCATAAAGTGGCTTGTTAACCATTTTCCCAAATAGATCCCAAGCAGCCATATCTAAAGCACTTATTAAAAAAGGGTTATTGGGAATCAAATGATGTAAGAAATGCCAAAACCGTTCCGGATCTGTTAATGCAAATCTCTCAATAGCAACTTTCTTTTGTTCTAAATCTGCCGCCATTTTCTCTGTGGTAATATCATAATAACTTATTGCAGGAGCTTCACCATAACCAATTTGCCCTCTCCATTCTAGCTTAACTACAAATGTTGGTTGATGCGTTTTTGTACCTTTCGAAATGGTAAATGGATAAATAAACGGAAGCTCATAAGTGCTATATCTTACTATCATAATCGTCCTCCCCATTCTAACATTTCCCTTATCTTTTTATTGAAACCATCTTCTTTTTGTAGTTGCTCTAAAGTAATATGCATACGATATCTCCAATAATAATTAGGTATTGCTGGCACATTTATTCTTTCCTGATTGGGGTCAACTCTTCTTAAAGATTCATCTATACCCAACAAATCTTGCAACTGGAAAATACTCCACATTGAAGGAGATTGAATATGTTGCTGAACAATCAACTTATTTACCCAAGCCTCACAAAACCAAGGTGCATTTCCTAAAATGCCAAGCTCATCATTAAAAAATCGTTGCGTTTTTTCCCTATCTTCTTCCCACCAACCTCTAATGGTACTCATATCGTGTGTAGAAGGTGTAACCACCGATAAATATGGGGCTTTTAATGGATTAAAGAACTCTTTTTGTCCACTTTTAGGCATCCTCTGGATTTCTAAACTTAACATTCCCAATTGTTGCATCACTTCTGGAACACAATCTGGCACCATTCCCAAATCTTCGCCACAAATTAGCATTTCTGTTGATTTCTTTAATCCTGGCAATTTTTTCAGCCCTTCTTTCTTCCAAAAATCATTTTGCCTACGGTAGAAATAATCAACATATAATATTTTTAGTTTCTGCTGTGTATCTGTATCAAGATTTTTATAAGAATTTGTTTGCTCCATCCCAAATCTGAAATGAAACTGACTTTCCTGCTCTACAAACAAGATAACATTGGTTATCAAATCAAACAATGCTTGTTGCAACCATACACTTTGTTCATCTTGTGTTTGCTCTGAAATAAATGAAGCTACCTTAACTTGAGTATTGTACGCTTCTTTTAGCTGATATCCATCGTAATCATTTTCTTGTAAAAAAGGCATTAACAAATGTTTGTTATCCCCAAACATTTGCTCTAAAACTGTATCATTGATAAATGGCTTACAAAATCTTTGTTCATTAAAAATTATTTTGTGTTGATAAAATTCATTTTGCAACACAGGTATTGCAGGAGAAAACCTCCCCATTGAACCTTTAATGGCATGAATTGGAATTGACCAAATGCGGAAGAACCCTAAAATATGATCTATCCTAAAAGCATCAAAATAACGATTCATTTGTTCGAACCTTCTTTTCCACCAAGCAAAGTTATCATTTTGCATTCGTTGCCAATTGTAAGTAGGGAATCCCCAATTTTGTCCTTTTACAGCAAAATCATCTGGTGGAGCTCCTGCTTGCTCATCCATAAAATACAATTCTGGCTGCATCCATGCATCTACTCCGTTTCTGCTAATCCCAATTGGTATATCGCCTTTTAAAACTATTCCGTTGGCATTGGCATAATCGTGTGCTTCTTGCAACTGAATATGCAAATGAAATTGTGTAAAATAATACCAACCAATTTTATCAAATTGTGGTTGCTCAGGTGATACAAATGCATTAATTGCTTCTAAATTATAGATGGAAAATGTTTCCCATCTACTAAAATTTGCAGTTTTATATAAATCACGGTGATAGCTGAATACGGCATAAGCTACCAACCAATCTTTATTTTCATTAAAGAATTGTTGATACGCTGCAGATGTAAATACTGTCTCTTTATCTAACTGGTACAAATCTTCTAATAAAGTTAGTTTCAATTGCATAACTTGCTCGTAATCTACTTCTTCAAAAGCTTCAAGTTGCAGTTGCTTCTTTTTTAGTGATTCTACCAAATATCCATATTCTTGTCCTGCTACCTTCTTCAAATTAATATAAAGCGGATGCAAAGCAAAAGCTGAAATTGCCGAATAAGGATATGAATCCTGCCAACTATGGTTTACCGTTGTATCATTTACTGGCAACAGTTGAATCAATTTCATTCCAACTTGCTTTGCCCAATCTACCAATAGCTTGATATCTGTAAACTCTCCTACTCCAAAACTTTCTTCTGATCGCAAACTAAAAACAGGAATTGCAACTCCCGCAGCTTTCCAAATATCTACAGGGAATCTTACAAATCCATCATGCAAAATTGTAATTGCACTGTTTAAACTATTTGTTGGTAATACCCTATTCAAACCATCTTCAAATTGTGAAAGTTTATCTAGAAATTTATCATAAACAGCATACTTATACTCTATTGGAAATTTATCTTTACTCAAATCAAGCTTTGCAACACACCAATCGCCTTGATTTACCAAAGAAATGAAATTTACTGCTTTCCAATTTCCGAGCGTTTCACAATTGCCTAACAATACTAATTTTTGATCTTTTTTAAGTAATGGTGCTTTTACCCGAAATTCATGAGTAAAATGCTCTATTAAAGGTTTTGTATTTTGATCTAATAATTTATCAAAAAAAACATTTTTAAATGGGGTAGAATAAAATACATTG
Organism: Sphingobacterium thalpophilum; assembly: GCA_945871875.1. GTDB lineage: Bacteria > Bacteroidota > Bacteroidia > Chitinophagales > Chitinophagaceae > Pollutibacter. Next base: position 27,848 of record CAMBYC010000023.1, on the reverse strand, counting down.
TTGATGTCTCCTGCATAATTCCAAGCATCAATTAATTCAATGTTCTGTCCTCCATGCAAAGTAATATCAACTTTTCGATTGTTTTCCAATTCCTCGGTTGTCAATCCATCTGGAGTATGAAAAAGATATTTGTATGCAAATGATTTGTTTTCAAATTGATGATGCTCTAAAGATATTTTAACTTCCCAAAATGATGCATTCAAATAATGCATCTTTAAACTTTTGTTTACATCATTGTTGCCTAAAATATCACAACCACCTATTATTGAAAAAGATTCACCAGGCTTAGTTGAAAAACGAAGAAGAAAACGAATTTCCATGTACGAAAATGATTTGTAATGCTAAAATTAATAAATAAAGTGTAAGCCTTACACATAGTAACCAAGTTATCTGTTTTATTTTTTAACAATTAGACCTTATATTTGTACAAAATAACTAAAATGACTGCTAAAACCAGAGCTATTTACTGGATTATGTTTATCCTTTCCCTAGTTTTAAGTGTAATTGTTTATCTTTTTCTTCCATCAATGGTATCTTTAACTGTTGTACCTATTGTTACCTTCTTGGCTAAAGCACTTGATTTAATTTAATTTATTTTAAAGTTTGATATTTTAGCAAATATTGCTAATCAATAAATTTAAAGCTGATAGTTTGTATTCAATTACAAACTATCAGCTTTTTTTTATCATTATGATTCTACAAAATCTAATTGAAGTATTTTGATTTTTTTCTAAATAAACACCTTTACTACTACTACATTTAATAATAAAACCAGATTTTAACATTATATTTTGAATATTTTCCAAAATCTATTCATTTGCCACTTTGATTACAGCTTCAAATGGTTTACCTTTGTGATATCATTAACATCAACTGCTTGTTGAAATCATTTACCCTAATACCGTTTTTAATAACTTGAAATTTAATATTTAATTATTCAAGCACAACCAGAAAGCAGTTTAATAAGGATGTCAACAAAAATTCTACACCAAATTGTAAACTATGATAAATATGTCGAAAAACACAAAGATGAAAACAACCACCATGAAAAAAATCCAAACCTTTACAAAACAATTCCAAACATTAATTAGTTTGTGTTTAATTGTTCTTTTAACCCTCGTACACCAAAACTCTTTTGCAATTGAAAATCAGAAAAACAACGACTCCTGTTGTGCAGTTAAAACTAAATTGATTGATCATTCAAATGCTGCTATTGCAATCAAATTACCAACTTCAAGCAATTGGGCTTTAGCAGATTACGAAATCTCACATAGCTTATATTTAGAACTCAACCCAGTTCTAAATGGTAACTCAACCAAACAATTGAACAATAGTGATAAATCTATTCAACAAATGTTTGATGAAAATTTCAAGATTTCAGAACCAATATATGCTGATGCAGATATATCTATCCAAGCCAGTTTTATTGCTTCTAATACTTTATTAATAAACAACAATGCTGACGTTGTAATAAACAAATTGTTTTGGAAAGAAAATGCCAAAACTTGTTGTTCAGTTAATTCAACAACCAATTGTTTGCTTTCTCTTCCAGTGAAAATTAACCAACCTTTACAATTGGATTGGGAAAAATCAGACGAAGCTATAAATCTTCAAATCCTTACAAATAATACAACTCAGGAAAGCGGAATATAATATTGTCTTTATCAGGAGTCAAAGATAAAAGTGCCGGCTACTATTGCCGGCATTTTTTTATAAATCAATTTTATTGGTATTTTACAAACATTAAATTATACATTATGAAACATCTAAAATAATTTAAAGTTTGTTTCATTAAATTCATTAAAATTAAATTTGATAAACCCCAATTTTGACTTATGAAACAAATTAAAAAAGCAAACCTTCCTTCAAAAATTTGTGTTGTTTGCAATAGACCATTTTCTTGGCGTAAAAAATGGGAGAAAGTTTGGGATGATGTTAAATATTGCAGCGACAAATGCAGAATGACTAAAAATCAAAAACCAGGAACTTAAAATTAAAATTAATTGTAAGTTCCTAGTTTAGAATAAAAATCAATCAATTATTGTACAACAGGTATTTTGATTGTCCAAGCAAATTCACCTGGCAACTTTTTAGGCAATACAAAAACAGTTTTACCATTATCAGTAAACCATTTTAAAGGTTTTTTACTACCTAGCATATAAACTTTAGAACCTTCAACAGGCACAACACTTGTAATACCAATTGAATCAGAAGATTTTGCAGTTACAATTGCATAAACAAACTTACCTGATTTGCTCGTTGTAAATTTGATATTGTTTCCTTCTTTGTATTGTTTTAAACTATTGGTTGCATAAACAGCTTCTCCGTTTATTTTTAACCATTCTCCCATATCTTCTAAACGTTCTACACTTTCTTCAGGAATAATTCCAGCTGCGGTTGGGCCAACATTCAACAAATAATTTCCACCTTTAGCAGCAATATCTATAAGATTATCAATTAATACTTTGGAAGATTTCCACTTGTTGTCGTTTAATTTATATCCCCAAGTATCATTGATTGTCATACAACTTTCCCAATCTAAATTAGAAGTTCCTTCTAAAATTTCTTGTTCAGGAGTACCAAAATCTCCGGCAGCATCTTGGTATTTATTCATGCCATTCATCCCTTGACGCCCCTTTCCTACCCTATTGTTTACTATGATATCGGGTTTTAGGTTTCTAAGAAAATTATATAAATCTTTACCTTGTTCTTCGGTCCATTCTGGAATCCATTCTCCATCAAACCAAATTACAGCTGGGTCATATTTTTGAATAAGTTCTGCCAATTGTGGTTTCAAATAATTTTCACGATATTTTGCAAAATCAGGATTTGTGGTGTTTTGATGTGTATAACTTTTCTTACTTTCAGCATCGGGTTGATGCCAATCCATTATTGAATGATAAAAACACATTTTTATTCCAGCTTCTTTGCACGCATCAGAAAGCTCTTTTAGAATATCTTTTTTATAGGGAGAAAAATCCATAATATCATAATTTGTAATTTTACTATCCCACAAACAAAAACCATCATGGTGTTTTGATGTAATTACGATATATTTCATTCCTGCATTTTTGGCAATTGACACCCATTGTTTGGCGTTAAAATCTTTTGGATTGAATTGCTTTACAAACTCTTCATATTCTGGAATTGGTATATTTGAATTGTGCATAATCCACTCACCAATACCATTTACTGGTTTTTCTTTGTATATCCCAGCTGGAACAGCATAAGCACCCCAATGGATAAACATTCCAAAAGTAGCATCTCGCCACCAATCCATTCTGGCATCTTTATCAGATTTTGATTCTGCTAGATAATTTTTTTGTGCTGTTGTTGTCAAAGACAAAAGCAATAACAATAGAGAAAGCAATCTTTTCATATTTTTTTATTTGGCTAGTTTAAATTAAGAATATTTATTAATAAAATTAATTTTAAGATTATTAAACTTTAAAATAATACCTTTTAAATATTTGTTTTCGAGTTTATAAAAGAGAAAATTATTAATAAATAATAAGTTCAGACTCCAAAAAGATAGAAAATATCCACAAAAAGACAGGAAACGCCGTCTGATTATAGCGATGTTCGCCAAAAAGATATGAATGTTCGCCTAAAAAACACGGAACACCGTCCACTTAGTGCGATAATCCTAAAAAATGATATAACGGGCCTACAATATTGCAAGTTCAGAAATCAAATTTTATCAAATAATTGTTTTATCAAATCTTTTCGATGTGATTATGATTTAAATTCTTTGTTTTAAGTTTGCTAACCTATTAAAAGTTGAATCTAACATAAAATGAAATTATTTCGCTTCGGCATTGAAGGACAAGAAAAACCTGGTGTAATTTGGAACAATCAAAAAATTGATGTTTCTGGGTTTGTAAAAGATTATACAGAAGAATTTTTAACCAATAACGGAATAGAAAATCTACAAGTATGGTTGCAGAATAATGCTGAAACCTGCCCAAAAGTTGGGGATAGTGTTCGTTTTGGTTCTTGTTTGGCTCGTCCTTCAAAAATTATATGTGTTGGTTTGAATTATGCTCAACACGCAAAAGAAACTGGAGTAGAACCTCCCAAAGAACCCGTTTTATTTTTCAAAAGCACTACAGCAATGTGCGGACCAAACGATAATGTTATCATTCCTCCAGGATCGGTTAAAACAGATTGGGAAGTTGAATTGGCGGTAATAATTGGTAAAAAAGCGAGTTATTTAACTCTTGAAAATGCCATGGATTATGTTGCAGGATATGCTTTACACAATGACTATAGTGAGCGTGAATATCAATTGGAACGCAGTGGTCAATGGGTAAAAGGTAAAAGCTGCGATAGCTTTGCACCGTTGGGTCCTTATTTTGTTACCAAAGATGAAGTGCCAAATCCAGGGAATTTACATTTGTGGTTAGATGTTAATGACAAAAGAATGCAGGATTCTTCTACTTCTGATTTAATATTTGACATACCCTATTTAATTTATTACATCAGTCAATTTATGACCATGTTGCCAGGTGATATCATTTCTACTGGAACGCCACAAGGTGTTGGACTAGGTCAAAAACCTACCCCTTGGTATTTAAAAGCCGGAGATATTGTAAAATTAGGCATTGAAGGTTTAGGAGAACAACAACAACTTGCTGTAAATAAGGTTTTATGATTGTAGATGCCCACCAACATTTCTGGAAATTTGACGCTGCACGTCACCAATGGATAACAGAAGATATGAAATTATTAAGGCGTGATTATCTTCCTCAAGACTTGTTGCCAATTTATAAAAAATTAAATATTGGTGGATGTATCGCCGTTCAAGCAGATGAGTCAGACAATGAAACTTCTTTTTTGCTTGAATTGGCAGCTAAAAATGATTTCATAGAAGGAGTTGTAGGCTGGATAAATCCTAAAGACAATTTGCTAGAAGAAAAACTAAATCAATATTCAAAACAAAGCATTTTAAAAGGATTCCGGAACATCATACAGGGAAGACCAGATGATTTTTATCTAACAAATCCTGATTTTCATCAATTTCTAAAAGAATTGAAGATTTATAATTTCACTTATGATGTATTGGTTTTTGAAGATCAACTTCGTGCAACTATAAAGTGTACTGAGAAATTCCCGGATCAAAAATTCATATTAGATCATTGTGGAAAACCCAATATAAAAGCAAAAAACTATAAAGATTGGGCATCACAGTTAAAAATCTTAGCAAGTAACCCCAATATGTACTGTAAACTTTCGGGGTTGGTTACTGAAGCCAATTTAAATAGTTGGACATACGACGATTTAATTCCATATATGGAAACTACTGCTGAACATTTTGGTTCAGAAAGGTTGTGCTTTGGTTCAGATTGGCCTGTATGCTTATTGGCTTCAGATTATGAAAGACTTTACGAAGTAACCAATAAGTTTATTGGTCAATTGACTGCAAAAGAGCGGGAAAATATATTGGGAATTAATGTATGCCGTTTTTATGGAATTAAATAATTCCAAATTGAATAGCAATAGTTATTAATCAAAACCACCTTTTCCACGATAAAGTTTAACGGGCTTATCCAAACTCAGTTCTAAAACAGTCATGTATTTTGTATTTGAACCTTGGGGTACATCAATATAAACCAACCCCGGAACTGGACTCCAAGAGATTTTTCCAACAACTTTATGTTGAAGGATTTTTCCAGAACCTAATATTTTGATTTGATTGATTTTATTGTCTAACCCCTTCACCAAAAGAGGGGCATTGGTATTTCCAGCAACAAAAAGATACAATTTAGTAGAGTCTTTAGACAATGTAGTAGCACCATAAAAATGGCCGGGAGGAATGCCAGCTTTTGTTCCGAATATTGCAGCTGCATTAGCTTTATTCCAATTCCCCAATTCTTTTAAAACATATAATTGTTGAGGGGGAATGGTTCCATCCTCTTTAGGTCCGATATCTAGAAGTAAATTTCCGCCATTACTAATTACATCGGTAAAAATTGTAATGATTTCATAAGGTGTTTTCCAAGCTGTATCTTGAGGTTGAAAACCCCAATTGTTGTTGATGGTCATACAAAGTTCCCACCATGGGTATTTGGGTCTGCTAACAGGAATATTTTGTTCGGGGGTTTCATAATCGCCATAACCTTGTAATCTACCGTTTATGATTGTTGAAGGATTGTTTTTTGAGATATTGTTTCTTATTAAAGGAGCATTCCATTCGGCGGCAGAATGTTCCCAATCGCCATCAAACCACCAAAGGTCGGGATGCAGTAATTGACTAACTTCCGCAATTTGATTGTTATTGAATTGGGTAAAACGTTTCCAACGAGCAGAATCGTTTTTAATTTGATAGCGGCTAGAATCTTTAAGGAAACCGGGATAATCGGGGTGGCTCCAATCAATTAAAGAATAATAAGCACCAACTTTGATGTTACGCTTACGAAGAGCATTGAATAAAGGACTTATTAAATCACGCTTAGCCGGAGTAGAATCTACCACATTATAATGATGTTCTCTAGTATGCCAAAGAGCAACACCATCGTGATGTTTTGTAGTTACCACTGCATACAGGGCACCAGTAGCTTGAATAACATCAGCCCATTGTTCAGGATTGTATTTTGAGGCGGTAAAGCCTTTCAATTGAGCCATATAAGCTGGCCAACTTATTTTTTTATTGTGAAAACTCCAACTCTCATCAATGCCCTTTACTGAATAAATTCCCCAATGGATAAATATTCCAAGTTTGGCGTCTTCATACCAATTCATTTTAGATTGAATAGATGCTGCGTTTGTAAGTTGTTGGGCATTTATAATATTTGAATTTATAGATGCTAGAATCAAAAAAATTAAGCTAATCTTTTTCATTTTTATATTGACTACCAAAAGTTTTAAAACAAACTACTAATTACTAACTACTAGTTACTACCAACTAATTAAACAAATATAAAGCAAAAAAAAATTTATTTAAGCTTGTTAGATTGAACTGTGTGGAAAATTAATCCGGCACACATATATAATACTGGAGAAATGAGAAACTCAACAATTGGTGCAACCGAAGCACGAATTCCGTAAGGAACGGCAGTTATGAAATATTCAAAAAAAGCTACAATTATTAAATAAGCGATTAATGAAACGTGTACAATATGCCAAAAAGTAAGCAACCACAATTCATCTGTAGATTTTAACACCCTAACACCAACCAGATAAACAAAAGTAATGGTTAACCATCGAATAGGCTGTCGCATTGCTGCGATGTAATGATCAAGATTAAACAGATGTTGGTAAACCAGTAATTGAACAATTGTATATGCCAACAAAATCATTAACAAACCTTTCCAGAAATTCTTAGGGAAATAAAAACCTTGCATAAATATTTTATTCTATGATTTTGTGCTCTTTAATTTTGAACTACTTATGTAAAACATCCATAATAAAAAAGTAAAACCATAAACAACCAAATTAAAAAAGTACTTATGGGCAAACTCAAAATGAACTGGAAATTGCAAACTAATTATACCTAGCAAACCACTTCGAAGAATATTTATTGCAAAAAGTCCTATAATTCCTAAAACTATAAAAACAAGTTTTCGAATCCAAAAGCCAGAAAAACAAATAATAAATCCAGCATAAAGCACCATTAATTCTAATCCATCACAAGCTTGGTAAATGCCGAGTACTTTTTGAGACTTTTTGTAATTTATAGTTGCGTATGTTACGGGAACCCAATCATTACCGTAAAGTTTTCTTCTTAATGTATTTTCTGTGTTGAACGAATCTGTATGGTAATAAACATTTAAAAAAGACGCAGTTGCTTTACCCAGTTGTTTCACCAGCCATGAATCAGGAACTTCATTTGGAATTAATACAAGAATATATAATATTTTCCATGCAACAAATAAAAGCAAAGCCCTTCCAAGGAAAACCTTAGCCTCATTTGGCAATTGTTGAATTGAAATTATAACTTGTTGTAACCACAATTTAAGTTGGATATTTAACTTCATAGATTTTCAAGAACGAATTTAATTCAAAATAATTGTAAAAAAAATGAGAATATTTTTTAACGTCTGAGAGAAGATATTGAACTATACCCCAACAATTGATCATACCTGCCCCCTAATTCACGAAAATAAACTAAAACTTGATAATTGTTTTCAGTTTCCCATTGGTTTCCCTCGGTTTGATCAGATGAAAACCTTTGTGATGAAGGGTCATACAATGCATATACATAATCGTAATAGCCTTGTTTTAATCTAATATCTGTTTCATAAATTTTCTTTTCATTATTATATACCATTTTTGATTCTTGATTTAAGCCATAATTGCTTAATGCACCAAAAACGTAAACATCTTGTTGGAAAGGAAAATTAGAGGGAGGAACATAACTAAAATGTACAAATGCATAATCAGATTCCCAAAATGGGTTAACATTTTCTACTGTTTCACTTACAAACTTGCCGTCCATATCTCTATAATAATAATAGGGTTGATTTAATCGAGAACTTTCTTCTTTGTTAAAGAGAAAAAAACCTTTGTCGGTATTCTCTTGTTTTGTAACACGATCTCCTAACAATCTAAAACTTCGCAAATTTAACCAACGCCATTCCCTCATTGCAGGAAACATCATTTCTTGATCATTCACAAATTCTAGAAAATCTGTTTTAACAAAAGTTGGAGTAAGTTGTGTAATTGCATTGTCCCAACGATTATTTTGTAAGATATTAATTTTTACTTGTTGTTTAGGATATAAAACATCTGTTCCTTTTGTACTTACTTTAGTTACAATACGATGATGTGATTTGGTAAGTGCTAATGCAAAAGGTTGTTGAACTTGTGCAGCTACACTGAATTTATTATCTACTACGAATAATCGTTTTGTAAAAACCAATTGACTGGTATCGCCATTTAAGAACACTTTTAAAACATAATTTCCACTTTTTGAAGGCATTAAATTACGATCTGGAATATTGGCTTGGTAATGGGTAAACCTGCTTAAGGGTGATGTTGAATTTCTGTATGTATTAATTCTTTGTTGTGTAAACCCTTTTACATAGTCAAAATAACTCATTTGAACCGCAGACCAATCGGAATTTCTAAGTTCAAGTGTGTAGTAATAATATTTTACGCCACCATCCATATCATCAAAATTCAATTCCAATAAATCGTTTCCATTAAGTGCAATTATTGGGTTTCCAAAAGGATTACCAAAAGTGTTGAATTGAACGGTTCGAATATTTCGAGCGTAGACATTTTCGGGGTTTCGCTGTGCAATAGATAAAAAGGGCAAGCTAAAAATAAAGACAAACGTCAAGAATCGCATGAAAATGATTTATCTTCACAAATTACAAAAACTTACGTTCTGAATTTATCGTTTTTTATCACCAAAAGGATTGCCTTACAGCATCCGGCGTCGTTTTCCCGATTTATACTTCGCCTATCTGTTGCAGCCACTGCACTAAGTGTTGCTGCAATGATTTTGTCGTTGTCTTTTATCAACGGCTTTCAAAAAGTGGTGAGTGAAAAAGTTTTCAGTTTTTGGGGACATATTCGTGTTCAACATTATGAACCATTTAAAGTAAGTATTGCAGAAGAATATCCTATTGAGAAAAATGATTCTATTGAAGAAATTATCAAAAAAACGCCGGGTGTAGCCTATTTTCAAGCATTCGCAACAAAATCTGCCATTCTTAAATCGGAAAAAACAATAGAGGGCGTTTTATTTAAAGGCGTAGACAAAAACTATCACTTTGATCAAGTAGAATCATTTAGAAAAAGTGGGCATTGGCCTAAACCTGCAGATAGTGGTTATATTTCAGAAATAATGATCTCCCAATATTTAGCAAACCAATTGTCTTTACAAGTTGGCTCATCGTTATTAATCTATTTTATTCAGGAAGGACAAACTCAACCACGCACAAGAAAACTTAACATTTCTGGAATTTACAAAACGGGGGTTGAATTGTATGACCACAATTTCATCATTGGCGATATTGGACTTATACAAAAACTAAACAACTGGAACAACTCAACTATCGGTGGATATGAAATTGTTTTGAATGATTATTCCCAATTGTATAGAGTAAACAATTTATTGTACGAAAAACTACCCAACCGCTGGGATAGTAAAACCATCAAAGAAATTTATCCTGAAATATTTGATTGGCTTAACCTTCAGAATACCAATAAATACATTCTAATTTCAGTAATGACCATTATTGCTATTATCAATCTTATTTCTTGTTTAATCATTTTGGTTATGGAAAGAACCAAAATGATTGGCACACTAAAAGCTTTAGGAAGTTCAAACTGGATGATTCAAAAGATTTTCCTTTGGCAAGGTGCATATATAACATTAATTGGTGTTGTAATTGGCCTAGTTGTTGGTCTTGGACTTAGCTACTTACAATTGTATACTGGATTTATAAAACTCAATGAAGAAGCTTATTACATGGCAACTGCTCCTGTTATGATTGTATGGTGGCAAGTTTTTTCGGTTTGTATAAGCACACTTTTAATTTGTACTGTTATTTTATTTATCCCATCACTAATAAGCAGGAAAATAAGTCCTGTAAAAGCTTTACAATTTCGATAAATTTTTAAATTGATTTTAAGATACGCTAAGCAGTGAAATGATACAATAAAATACCTGCAGCTACTGCAGCGTTTAAAGATTCTGCTTTCCCAAATCCTGGAATCAAAACTTTAGAGGTTGCCAAATTTTCAATAGATTTGTTTACTCCTTTTGATTCGTTGCCAATAATCAATAACATATCTTTTTGGATAGTTGCTTTATTTATTGGAAATCCATCTAAACTACTTGTAATCAATGGCAAATTTGAATGTTCTTTTATAAATACTTGAAGGTTTTCATATAAAATATTCAATCTAAAAACACTTCCCATTGTAGCTTGAACCACTTTAGGATTGTAACAATCAGCAGTTCCATCACCACAAATGATATGCTTTACTCCAAACCAATCTGCAGTTCTAATAATAGTGCCTAAATTCCCGGGATCTTGAATGCCATCTAGCAACAACATGATTCCCCCAACTTCAGGAATTTTCAACTCAGGTTTATCAATTATCGCTATAGCTGCGGAAAAAGATGGTAAACTAGAAATTTTTTCCATATCTTGTTCAGATGCTTCATCAGCTATAATATTTGCCTTTTTAAGCAAATGAGCGTGTTCTGAAACCCAATCAGGTAAGGCATAAATTGCTTTTACCAAATCTGGTTGTTCAACAATTAATTCTTTAATTATTTTAGTTCCTTCAACTAAAAATTGACCAGATTCATCTCTAAATTTTTTTTGGCTTAAAGATTGAATATATTTGACCTGAGCTTTACTAAGCATGAGCTAAAAAGTTATGCGCTTACCTATTTTAAATATTAATTTCTTTTCGATTCTCACGGTTTTTTGGTTGACTTGTTTTATTTTTTCGTCTTGTACGATTGTAAAACATTACACACCAAATAAACCATTTATTTTCAAAAATACCATTAAATTCAAAGGAAGCAATAATCTTGATAAAGCAAAAACAAGTTTTCTCCAAAATGCTCTTTTTCAACAAATTGAAGATAGTGTAGCCGTTAAGCCAATAAATGAGTTGCCGTGGCCCAAATTCCCTTTCATAATTCCAGTTTCGGTTATTGATAAACCATCTTCTTTTTCTGAAGAAATGGTAAATCAAACCCAGAACAATATGTTAAACTTGCTCCACAGTAACGGTTTCTTGAGTAGTTCAATTTACTTTGATAGTTCTATAACAACAGTTAAAGACCAACAAAGAATAAAAGTAAACTACAATATTTCGCTAGGTAAATTATACCATATTGACACAATTGCCTATGATTTACCAGATTCAAATCTTCAAAAAATTGCCATTGAAAGTCAAAATGAAGCATTTGTCAAAAAAGGAGAACCATTTTATTATTCCACAATCGACCAAGAACTGAATAGATTGGTAACTATCTTCAAAAACAAAGGGTATTATACAATTACAAGAGATGAATTTTATGTTGAAGCAGATTCTAGTTATACTGAATTATTAGATCCCTCAATAGATGCCTTTGAATATTTACGAAGGTTAGCAGTTATAAAACAAAAAAAGAAAGACAATCCAAGTATATCCATTTTTTTTAGAATGTATTCACCTAAAGATGGAATTGAAAAATTACCCTATAAAGTTGGCACTTTTTCAATTTATCCAGATTTATCGAATGAAATATCTACCAAAACAGAAGATACTGTAAAAACTGAACTAGATGGATTTGTACTTTATTCTCTAAAAAACACTTTTGACGCTAAGTTTATAACCAGTAATATTGCATTAAAGCCAGGACAACTTTTTAATCAACAAAATTTCAGTAAAACATTAAACAATTTTAATCGCTTAGGGGCTTGGCAAAATATCAATATTATACCAAACCAAAACGATAGTTTACATACAATAGATTACACATTACAATTGACTTCCGCAAAAAAACAATTTTTTAGTATTGATTTGGAAGGAAGTAGTGTATTAAACACAAGTCAATTGGTATTGATTGGAAGTGGAAAAGCAGGTTTTGCAATAAATTTTAGATTAAAAAACCGAAATATTGCAAAAAAGGCGATTCAATTAGACAATACTGTTCGTGCAGGATTAGAGTTTAATGATTTTCAAAAGATTCTTTCTAATGAAATCACTTTTAGCAACAGGTTTACTATTCCATGGTTATTAAAACCCCTAAATTCAGGACTTTTAAAAGACATTCAAGGAGCAAAATCGGTTGTAAGTTTAGATTTTGCGTACATAAACCGCTTTCAATATTATATTTTACGTTCAGCAAATATATTTATAGGTTATGAATGGAAACCAAATTTATATACCACTTGGCAATTTAAACCCATCAATATTGAACTAACTAGAATCAATCAAGATGTTTTATTTAAAGAAGCTTTACAAAAAAATCCATTGTTGGTATATGCGTACAATAATGGACTCATCATTGGTGCAAATGCTGGTTATACAAGAACTTTTGGACTACCCAACGCCAAACATTTAGATTTGATAAGAGTATATGGAGAAGAATCAGGTTTAATTTTAGGCACTTTGTTCAAAAATCAAACGTCACAAGGAAAAGTTTTGGCAGATCTTTTCAAATTTGTACGGTTTGATTTAGATTATAGACACTATATTAATTACAGAAAAACATCACTAGCATTTAGGTTTTTTGCGGGTTATGGAAATGCACTTCAAACCAATAGCAGGAAGGGAGAAATCACGTTACCATTCTTTAGAAGTTATTTTGCTGGAGGTCCAAATAGTATGAGAGGTTGGCAAATCAGGAAATTAGGTGTTGGATCCAATATTTTTTTAGATACCCTTTCAAACGGTGTATTTAATGATAAATATGCAGATATGCGATTAGAAACCAATCTAGAATATCGTTTTAATCTTTTTCAATTCTTTGGATTTTGGATGAAAGGAGCTTTATTTACAGATGTTGGAAATATTTGGTATAGGCATGATTTAAATGGTGATTTGCCTGGAGCACAGTTCAGTTTGAAGAATTTTTATAAAGATCTTGCCATATCTCCAGGTTATGGGATTAGAATGGACTTTTCGTTTTTCTTATTAAGGTTTGATCTTGGTTATCCTTTCAAAGATCCTAGGTATGGACCAGATAAATCAATTGGTTCAGGTTTCTATTCTACAAATAAAAATGGTTGGTTGGTAAATGGAGTATGGAACAAACCGGTATTTCAATTTGCAATTGGTTATCCTTTTTAGTTTGATGCTTTCAATTGATTGATATATGCTTCAAAATCAGTGATGGTGATGGCATCTTTCAACTCAAACTGACCAATGCGAGTTCTGCATAAGCTAGACAAATGTCCGCCACAGCCCAATGTTGCTCCAAAATCATTAGCAATACTTCTTATATAAGTTCCTGTTGAACAAATTATTTTAAAATGTACTTTAGGCATTTCAATAAGAGGTATTTGAAATTCGTGAATGGTAACCTTTCTAGGGTCTAATTTTACTTCAACACCTTTTCTTGCACTTATGTAAGCAGCCTGACCATTCTTTTTTATAGCTGAAAATATTGGAGGCATTTGTTCAATTTCACCTAAAAAAGGATTTATTGCAGCTTGTATTTTTGCTTCATCCAAGTGATCAATAGATTTAATTTGTTCGGGTTCTGTTTCTAAATCAAAACTTGGCGTTAAAGATCCCAAGGTAATGGTTCCTGCATATTCTTTCTCTTTAGCCATGAAATCATTAATGCTTTTAGTGAATTTACCGGTACAAACAATAAGCAATCCGGTTGCAAGTGGATCTAAGGTACCTGCATGACCAACTTTACTTACGCCAGTTAGGATTCTTATTTTTTTTACAACGTCAAAAGACGTCCATTGAAGGGGTTTATTAACCAATAATACTTTTCCACTAAGGAATTCTTCTTGCCAAGCTGCACTCATATTTTCAAATGGAGATGAAGGTCAAAAATACACCAGCCATTTTTCTAAAGCACAAAAAATATTTAATTTATCAATTCCAGTAATAATTCAAGAAAGAAATTCCAATCAGAATCAACAGTTATAGCAAATTCACTATATTTAAAACGTGAAAAAATTATTGTTATCAAAACCTAAAAAACAAGCACCACAATTATAATGTTTAAAATTAAAGGTTTACGCTGGTGGATTATATCCTTAATTGCCATTGCAACAATAATAAATTATATAGATAGAAGTGCAATCAATATTATGTGGCCATACATTTATAAAGATTTTGGCATTGCGGATGCAGATAATAAAAAGGCATTGGCATTGATAACTAGTTTTTTTATGGTGGCTTATGCTATCGGTCAAACATTGACCGGCAAAATGATGGATGCTATTGGAACAAAAATGGGAATGGCGATATCAATTGGTGTTTGGAGTATTGCGATTGCATTACATGCTTTAGCCAAGAGCTTGATGTCTTTTAATGTTTTTAGAATGCTATTGGGGGTTAGTGAAGCAGGCAATTGGCCAGGAGCTACAAAAACAAATGCAGAATGGTTTCCATCGAAAGAAAGAGCCATTGCACAAGGGATTTTTGGTGCAGGTGCTTCATTAGGTTCTGTAATTAGTGCCCCAGTAATCGCACTTTTATATTTGACTATAGGTTGGAAAGGCTGCTTTGCTGGAATTGCTGTATTGGGTTTTATTTGGATAATTCCTTGGATGATTGTTAATAAGACAACACCAAACCAGCACCCATGGATTACAGAAGAAGAAAAAAATCATATTGAAGGAAATTCAATGGCTTTAACTACACCTGTAGCCGATTCAAAAATGTATACTTGGAGAGAATTGTTTAAATTCAAATCGGTTTGGAGTATTATTGCAGCACGTTTTTTCATAGATCCTGTTTGGTGGCTTTTTGTAACTTGGCTGCCCACTTTTTTGAAGGAACAATATACTTTTGACATTAAACAGATTGGAGCCTTTGCATGGGCGCCCTATTTAATGGCAGCAATTGGTGGAATTGGTGGTGGATTGTATTCCTCATTTCTAATACGAAAAGGTGCTTCGCCAACAAAAGCAAGAAAACAAACTATTGCTATAGGATCAACAATAATGCTCATATCGTTGGTTTCTACTGTAATCTTATTGCAAAAATTACCTTCAAATCCAACGCTTGCAATTATTTTAATAGGATTTACGCTTTTGGGATTCCAAGTGGTAATTAACAATTTACAAACTTTACCTTCCGACGTATTTCATGCCAAAAATGTAGGAATAGTTTCTGGAATGGGAGGAACGGCGGCAGTTGTAGGCATTTTGATAACCACTTGGATGGTTCCTATCTTAACCCAAACCAATTATGAATCTTTTTTCATACTTGGTGCAATTTTAGTTCCGCTGAGTTATGTTTCTTTACAATTTTTTCCTAATTCGTCTAAAATATAATTAAAATGAAAAAACTACTTTTCATATTCGCAGTTATACCATTTTTTGCAATTGCTCAAGGAAGCAAAGTTTTTGATAACCTTACATTAAAGAGTAAAATACTCAATATGGAAAGGAAATATGCAATCTATCTTCCTCCAGATTATGAAACTTCGCAACGAAGCTATCCGGTATTGTATTTATTACACGGCAGTGGTGATGACCAAACGGGTTGGATACAATTTGGGGAAGTACAGTATATTGCAGATCAATCTTTTATTAAAGGTTTGGCTACCCAAATGATAATTGTAATGCCAGATGCAAACACTACTAAGAAAGGATATTTCAATGATCCCAAAAATGAATGGCGTTATGAAGATTTCTTTTTTCAAGAATTTATGCCTTTCATTGAAAAAAACTATCGCACAAAGAACGAAAAGAGATTTAGAGCGATAAGTGGATTGTCGATGGGCGGAGGAGGTGCATTTATTTATGCGTTACACCACCCAGAACTATTTGCATCATCTTGTCCGCTAAGTGCTTCTGTGGGATCTTTAAATATCGAAGAGGCAACTAAATATCTATTAAAATCAGATTCATCACTCGATAATAATACAATCAATAATTTTTTTAACATCAATAGTGCTTTGCAACAAATCAATACCATTAGTGATCAACAAAAAAAAGCAGTTCGTTGGTATATTGATTGTGGCGATGATGATCGCTTGGGCGAAGGAAATATGTTGGTTCATATAGCAATGACTAAAAAAGACATTCCACATGAATTTAGAATTCGAGATGGTGGTCATACATGGACCTATTGGAGAGCATCTTTGCCAAAGGTTTTAGAATTTATTTCGATGAGTTTTCACCAATATTAATCTCAAAATCAATTGAAAAATTAAAAACTAGCGTTTACTTGAGTAGTTTGATTTATTTTGCAGTATGGCATTGATTCAGCACCACAATGAACAAGTAAGATTTCAACAACAGGCAGAAAATGCAAGAGCATTTGTCATTCCATTTATTGAGGAAGTTATTCAGATTACTTCTGATTTAAAGATTTTAGATATTGGTTGCGGAGATGGTGGAGTTTTAATTCCATTTTTAGAAAAGGGTTGTTCTTGCACAGGCATTGAACTTGATGAAACCAAAGCTAATTTTGCAAGGCATTTCTTAGAACAATACCTCAATGAAGGGTTGGTTGAAATTGTAAATCGTAATATTTACGAAGAAGAGGCTTTAACACAATATGCTGGAAAATTTGACTTAATTATCTTAAAAGATGTTGTTGAACACATTCCAGACCAAAATAAATTCATACCATATCTTAAAAAGTTTTTAAAGCCCAGCGGGTTTGTTTATTTTGGATTTCCTCCTTGGTATATGCCGCACGGGGGGCACCAACAGGTTTGTAGCAATAAGTTTTTATCTATTTTGCCTTGGTTTCATTTGTTGCCAACCTTTTTATATAAAGGGGTTTTACAGTTGTTTGGTGAAAACCAATTTACTATTAAAGAATTGCTTGAAATAAAAGATACTGGTATTTCAATTGAACGTTTCGAAGGAATAGTACTAAAATCGAATTACACAATTGCTGCAAAAACATTTTATCTTATCAATCCAATCTATAAATACAAATTTGGTGTGCAGCCAAGAAAACAATTTAAGTTGATTGCATCAATTCCCTTTTTTAGAAATTTTTTTACCACCTGTGTTTACTATTTGATAAAAAACTAACAAAAAAGCCAGTCTGAAATTATAACTCCAGACTGGCTTTAAAAATAGTTTACCAATTAATAAGCCAATGCAAATAAAACCCTTTGTGTACTAGGTTTCCCGCTAAACACACAAACTCCTTCTTCCAAAGGATTATCAATTGGAATACAACGTATGGTAGCTTTTGAATCTTCTTTAATTTTTTCTTCGGTTTCACTGGTTCCATCCCAATGAGCGGAAACGAATCCACCTTTTTCTTGCAATACCGATTTAAACTCTTCCCAAGAATTTACAGTAGTAATATGACTGTCGCGATAAGCCTTTGCTTTATTGAACATGTCATTCTGAATGGTTGTTAATAATTCTTGGATGTAAGAAGCCAAGCCAATTAAAGGCACAGAGGTTTTCTCTTTTGTATCTCTTCTTGCCACTTCCACCACTTTATTTTCCAAATCTCTTGCACCAAGTGCCAAACGAACGGGAATACCCTTTAATTCGTATTCTGCGAATTTCCAACCTGGGCGTGCATTGTCTGAATCATCATATTTAACCCTGATGCCAATTTTCTTCAAATCATCCATCAATTCAAAAACGGTATCATCGATTGCCTTTTTTTGTTCATCTCCTTTATAAATAGGGACGATTACCACTTGCGTTGGTGCAAGTTTGGGAGGCATGATTAAACCTTCATCGTCACTATGAGCCATAATTAATGCACCTATTAATCTTGTAGAAACACCCCAAGAAGTTGCCCAAACGTATTCAAGCTGGTTTTCTCGATTTAGGTATTTAACTTCAAATGCTTTAGCAAAATTTTGCCCAAGAAAATGCGAAGTTCCTGCTTGCAATGCTTTTCCATCTTGCATTAAAGCCTCAATGCAATAAGTATCTAAAGCACCTGCAAATCTTTCATTTGGTGTTTTCACTCCTTTTATTACTGGAACAGCCATGAAGTTTTCAACAAAATCAGCATAAACACCTAGCATTTTTACCGATTCAGCAATAGCTTCCGATGCTGTTGCATGCGCGGTATGCCCTTCTTGCCATAAAAATTCGGCAGTACGAAGAAACAATCGTGTCCTCATCTCCCACCTTACTACATTTGCCCATTGATTAATCAATAATGGTAAATCACGATAAGATTTAATCCAATCGCGGTAAGCATTCCAAATAATTGCTTCAGAAGTTGGTCTTATAATTAACTCTTCATCCAATTTTGCATCTGGATCAACCATTAATTTACCTTTATTGTTGGGGTCAGCTTTCAATCTATAATGTGTTACAACTGCACATTCTTTGGCGAAACCTTCAGCATGCCCCTCTTCTTTTTCTAGAAAACTACGAGGAACAAATAATGGGAAATAAGCATTCACATGACCGGTATCTTTGAACATTTTATCCAATTGATCACGCATGTTTTCCCAAAGTGCATAACCATAAGGTTTGATAACCATACAACCCCTTACTGCAGAATAATCGGCTAAACCACCTTTTAAAACCAAATCTGTATACCATTGGGAGTAATCTGCTGTTCTTGAAGTAATTTCCTTACTCATTTTATGAAAAAATTAACATTGTTTACACTTTTGTTATCTAAATTTTGAAACTTTGAATATGCAAATGTAGTAACTTCATATTCAATTCATCAAACACTGTTTGTTATGAGCACAAGAACTTTACAAATTTCAGTTTTATTTCTCTTTTTAGCCAGTTGTTCTTCTGTGTATAAATCTGGACAAACTCCAGATGATGTTTATTATTCTCCTGCCAATAATAATCCAGATTATGTAGAAACACGTCAATCGAAAGAAAGATACAATAGCTATAACGACATTGATGTGTCAGATCGTTATCTCAGAATGAAAATAATCAGTCGCAACAGATGGTCTTCTTTTGATAATGATTATAACTATTGGAATGACCCCTATTGGAACAATCAAAATTATTACAATTATTACACAACTAACACTTACGTTGGTTACGGGCCAAGATACAATAATATAAATCCGTTTCATGCAGGATTTTATGGCACACCAGTTGTAATTATGCACCCCATACAAAAAGATACAAGGGTAAATGCACCAAGAAATTATAATTTAAACACTTATTCTGGCAACACTGGTAATGCTACTTTAATTACAGATCCTAAAACTGGAAATAAAACCATTACAATTTCTTCTCCAAGGTCAAATCCAGTAAAAACTTTTTCTAATGGTAATGTTGGTAGATTTTTTAACTCAATTTTGAGTGAAGGATCTTCAGGAAGTTCAAATATAAGAGTTTTTAATCCCGGCAGTTCTAATAATAGTTCTTCTAACAATAGTAGTTCTTCATCAAGAAGCACAAATTCATCAAGTAGTTCAAGTAGTAGCTCAAGCAGTAGCTCGAGTAGTAGTTCAAGTAGTAGCACTGCTCCTGTTAGAACTTTCCCTAAAGGCGGTAACAACCAATAAATAAATGTATTAATCACCCATATCTAACAATTTAAAGGATATGGGTGTTTTTTTTTCCAAAGGGTATTAAACCTAAAATTATTTTCAATGATCAAACGTATTTTTTTGTTCAGTTTGATATGTATTTCATTAAATGTTTATAGCCAAGAACCTACAGATGCTTTACGCTATTCATGGCTTACACCTTATGGCACTGCAAGATCAATGGCAATTGGTGGCGCATTAACCTCTTTGGGTGGAGATATTACATCAACTTTTATTAACCCAGCTGGTTTAGGATTGTTTAAAGTTGGTGAATTGGTAATTTCTCCTGGATTGTCTTTTAATTCAAACAAACTTGACTATTTGGGTTCTTTACAATCTTCAAAAGTATCAAGTCTCAATTTTGGAACAAATGGAATTATTATTCCTACATCAGGATCTAGAGATGGGAAATGGAGAAACTTTACTTATTCTATAGCACTTAATAGAACTGCAAATTTTAGCAATAAAGTTGATTATACGGGTATAAATAGAACATCATCATATTCTGAAAAATATTTAGAAGAATTAATCAACAATAATGTAACTGACCCAAACAAAGCAGCAGTAGATTATCCATTCGGTTCAAGTTTAGCTTTTAATACATATTTAATTGATACTATTAATTCAGGAGGTAATGTAGTAGGATATAAAACAATGGCTACACCCCTAACCGGTTTAAATCAACAACAAACTATTGAAACTACAGGAGGAATTAATACAATTGCTTTTGCAGGTTCTGCAAATTTTTTAGATAAGCTATATTTAGGCGCAACCATTGGAATTGATTATTTAAATTACAATAGAGAACAAACTTTTACAGAAAAAGACGCAACAACAAATAAGCTCAATTATTTTAATTATTTTAAAGTTCAGGAAAGTTTAAATACTACTGGTACAGGCTTGAACCTAAAACTAGGATTAATATATAAACCCGTTGAATATTTTAGATTGGGCTTTGCACTACATACACCAACTTTGTATAATCTAAAAGACACTTATTCTACTACCGTAACCACAGATCTAGAAGGTTATGGTGGTCAAGGTGTTCTTAAACAAAGCTCAAATGATTTAGTAAATGTGCCTGGAACATTCCAATACAGTTTTGTAAACCCGCTTAGATTAATGGCTGGAATGTCTTACGTGTTTAGAGAAGTAAATGACGTTACCAAACAAAAGGCATTCCTTTCTTTTGATGTAGAATATGTAGACTATGGAAGTTCATCTTTCCGCGAGGCGGATATATCCACCAATTCTTATTTTAAAGATTTAAATACAGTTATAGGAACGAATTACAACAAAGTTTTTAATTTTAAATTGGGAGGTGAATTAAAATTTAATACTATAATGGTGCGTGGAGGATTTGCTTATTTTGAAAATCCTTATTCTAATGAATCCTTTAAGGCCAATAAAATGAATATAAGTGGAGGATTGGGGTATCGCAACAAAGGTATATTTTTAGATTTAACCTTTATTCAACAATTGGTTTCAGATGGATTTTATCCTTACAGATTGCAAGACAGCAACTTTTTCCCGGTAACCAATAAAAGTGGAATTGGAAGTTTAATGCTAACAGTTGGATGTAAATTTTAATTAACTTATAGAAACTTTAAATAGCTCCTAGCCATTCAATAGGATTTTTTATCCATTGAATGGCTATATCTTTTTTAAACCAAGTGATTTGGCGTTTTGCATAATTACGGGTATGTTGTTTTATTTTTTCAATAGCAAAATTTATATCAGCTTTGCCTTCAATAAAATCAAACAACTCTGTATAGCCAACCGTTTGCAAAGCTGGAAGTTGTTTGTATTGGAGAAGCAACATAACTTCCTCCAATAAACCTTCTTTCATCATTTGATCTACCCTTGCATTAATTCGATGGTACAAAATTTCTCGAGGCAGGTCTATACCCAATTTAATAATATCGAAATTTCTTTGCTTTTTAATCCCTTCTCGAAAAGACAGAATTGATTTTCCAGTAAATAATTTAACTTCAAGAGCGCGCATTAATCTTGAAGGGTTGTTTATTTCAGATGAACTGTTTAAAAAATCAGGATCATTTTCTAAAAGTGCAGATTGTAAATATTCAATTCCTGAATTTTTATATGAAGCAATAATTTCCGCTCTTAATTCAGGTGGTGTTTTGGGGATATCATCTATCCCCTCACAAAAAACATTTAAATATAACCCAGTACCACCACAAATTATAGCAACATTATTTTTTAAAAATATCTCTTCAACAGCAGCAAGTGCATATTTTTCAAAAACAACTGCATCAACAGTTTCATGAATAGAATGACTATTGACGAAATAATGATGAACCATATCTAACTCTTCAATTGTTGGTTTTGCCACGCCAATATTAAGTTCTCTATAACATTGGCGTGAATCAACAGAAACAATAGAAGTATCGTACTTTTTTGCTAAAGTTAAAGCAAGAGACGTTTTCCCAGATGCTGTTGGTCCAGTTACAACAATTACGGTTGGATTTGTAAAAGAATCTAGAAGCATTATAAGATTTCTTCTTCAGCACCTTCTTCGCCCGCAACCTCTTCATCCTCATCAGAAACTACAGACTCTTCTCCATCTTCACCAAAACCATCAGCATTAAGTAAGTCATATTTTTCCTCAATATCCATGAATCTCTCACCCAATAAACTTTTTGTACCGTATTGACTTGGAGCGATTCCTTCAATTCTTACTGCAGCTGGATATACAATTTTACTACTTTCTTCCTTGCTTACATTAATCAATTCGATTTGAAATACCCAATTTCTAGTAAAATCATACAAAAAAATAAATTTTTGGTTTGGGTTATTTATTTCAGAACTTATCACAGTTTCAGCCATTAATAAAGGTTCAACTTGATAAGATCTGTCGTATTTTTCTAAAGTAATTTCTCTACCACGCAACCATTTATCATTACTGCGGAAAAAAGTTGCTTGATGTATATTGTCAAACTCGAAACTTTTTAAGATTATTTGTTGAAAATCTTGGAAAGTTTGAGAATGTTTTATAACGATATTTCGATAAACACTATCATCTTCTTCAAAATACACTCTGAATTTAAGTATGGCCATTTTTTTATTATATATATCGAAGGTAATTATTTTTCTAAAGCATTTAGCCCTTGAATTCCAAGTTCTTGAGCTTTGTTCAACATAAATTTATAAGCAGCATCATAATTGTTCTCAATTTCACCATCTAAAATTCCATCTTTTATAGCATTTTTTAATTCTCCTACAATTTTACTAGGACCGATGTTGAATATTTTCATTATTTCTTCTCCGGTAATAGGTGGCTGCCAGTAGCGAATTCGATCTTTTTCCTCTACTTCCTTTAACCTCAATCTCACCATTTCAAAATTATCAAGAAACCGTTTAACTTTTTGCTTATTCTTAGATGTGATATCTGCTTCACAAAGCATCATTAAAGATTCTAAATCTTCGCCAGCATCAAAAAGAAGCCGACGAAGTGCAGAATCTGTTATATTTTCTTTGGTTAAACAAATTGGACGTAGGTGAAGTTCAACCATTTTTTGAACAAAACGCATCCTTTCATTCATTGGTAGTTTAAAACGTGTAAATATTTTAGGCACCATTCTTCCTCCAACAGCCTCATGCCCATGAAAAGTCCAACCATGACCCTCTTCAAATTTTTTTGTGATTGGTTTCGCAATATCATGCAAAATTGCAGCCCAACGCAACCAAAGGTCATCTGTGTGGATTGATATATTGTCTAAAACTTGTAAAGTATGGTAGAAATTATCTTTATGTCCCATACCGTCAATATATTCAGCACCTGCTAGATCAACCATTTGTGGGAAAATATATTGCAATAACCCTGAAGTGTACAATAGATCAAACCCAATAGAAGGTTTTGGTGATAAAATTATTTTGTTAAGCTCATCAGTTATGCGTTCTTGAGAAATGATTTTTATTCTGGAAACATGCTCTTTTATACCTTCAAAAGTTTCCGGATGAATTGAAAATCCAAGTTGAGTAGCAAACCTAATGGCACGCATCATTCTAAGCGGATCATCGCTAAAAGTTTGTCCGGGAGCCAATGGTGTTCTGATGATTTTTTGTTCCAAGTCATTTACTCCATTAAATGGGTCTATCAATGTGCCAAAATCTTCATTGTTTAAGCTTATCGCCATTGCATTTATGGTAAAATCCCTTCGCAATTGATCGTCTTCAATAGTTCCAGGTTCTACATCCGGATTGCGGGAATCTGCTCGATAACTTTCTTTTCGAGCACCTACAAATTCGATATCAACATCATCTAATGGAATATGGGCAGTACCAAAATTTTTAAATATTGAAACAGGTGGATGAGGATTAAATGCTTCTGCAACAGCATAAGCCATTTTAATACCATCACCTGTACACACAATATCCACATCTTTAGTGGGTCGTCCTAATAACTTATCTCGAACAAACCCTCCAATCAAAAAGCTGGAAACACCTAGTGCAGTTGAAGCATCAGCAATTTTTTCAAAAACCCATATTTCCTTTTCACTACAGGAAATCTTCATGTTGTAAAGGTAATCTTTAGTTGTTTGGATTTAGTGATTTTGGCAAGATTGACGATAAACCTTCCAATAATTGTTGTGTTTCAATACTTACGGCACATTTGAAATGACCTAGAGGACAATCTTTTTTACCATGAATTCCGCAAGGTTTACATTTCAAATCAAGAGACGTTTGAACTATAAAACTAGTATCAGAAAGAGGTCCAAATCCAAATTCAGGGATGGTTGAACAATAAATTGCTGTAACTGGTGCATTTACGGCAGATGCAAAATGCATAGGTGCCGAATCGTTTACAAAATTCATTACTGCAAACTTTTGCAATGCTACAGACTCTAGAAAAGAAAACTTTCCGCAAAGATTTATGACGTTTGGATTTAGGGTTGACATTTTTATGCTTTCCCCAATTGAAAAATCATTGGGTGCACCGATTATAAATATATTTAAATTTTCAGGTACTTTATTGACAAAATCAACCCATTTGTTAATTGGAAATCTTTTAGTGAACCAAATAGATGAGGGAGCTATTACAATATAATGTGAAGTTTTAAAAGCTGTAATTGTTGCATAATCCAACGTTGTTGGATACAAAGCGGGTTTTGAAGGATATTTATTGGTTAGATGGCTAATCAATTGTTGGTTTCTATCTGTTTCATGTATAGGTTGTGTAGATGAACTGATAACATGTTTTATTCTTCTTGAAAACCAGTGACTAAAAGGGTTTTTATCAAATCCTATAGTTTCTTTTGCCCCAGAAAATACGGTCAGGAAACCTGTAGCAGCAAAACGCTGCAAGTTTATAAGATGATCGTATTTTTGATTTCTTATTGATTTTAAAATTTGTAATAGATTTCGGTACTTTTTGTTTTTTTTATTCCAAACCAAAACATTGTTTAGATACGGATGGTTTTGAAGCAATCCTTCATTGCCATTTCTCACCAAAAAATCAATTTGTGCTGTAGGAAAATTTTGGTGCAATTTTTCTAACAATGCAGTTGCAAGCACCACATCACCAATAAAAGACGTTTGTATGATTAAAAACTTCTTCAATTCAATAGATTAAATGTAAAATTATACATTTTATAGACTCATTCTTAAACAAATAAAGCAGATTATTGTACTAATATTGCAAAAATCGAAATCATGGTAGGGAAAGAGCAAATATCCGCAATTTGGGAGAATAGAGAATTATTGAAAGAGGAAGCTTCAATGGAAGCAGTAAGAGCAATTATTGAAGAAGTTGATAAAGGGAGACTTAGAGTTGCAGAGCCAACTACTGAGGGTTGGGTTGTAAATGAATGGGTAAAACAGGCTATTTTAATGTATTTCGGTATTCAACCGATGCAAACTTGGGATTTGCCGCCATTCGAGTTTTATGATAAGATGTTGCTGAAAAAAGATTTTAAGTCTTTAGGAGTAAGAGCTGTTCCACACGCTGTTGCAAGATATGGTGCTTATTTAGGAAAAAACGTGGTTTTGATGCCTTCTTATGTAAATATTGGTGCTTATGTAGATGAGGGGACAATGGTAGATACTTGGGCTACAGTTGGAAGTTGTGCTCAAATTGGCAAAGGCGTTCATTTGAGTGGTGGTGTTGGAATTGGAGGGGTTTTAGAACCGTTACAGGCTAGTCCTGTAATTGTTGAAGATGGCTGTTTTATAGGCAGTAGATCTATTGTGGTAGAGGGTGTAAGAGTAGAAAAAGAAGCTGTATTGGGAGCAAATGTTGTAATCACTCAATCAACAAAGATTATTGATGTTAGCGGATCGGAACCAATAGAATATAGAGGAATCGTACCTGCAAGAAGTGTTGTAATACCTGGCACTTATTCAAAATCTTTTGCTGCAGGAAATTATGGTGTTGGATGTGCTTTAATAATTGGGAAACGAAAAGCAAGTACCGACCTAAAAACCAGCCTGAATGATGCTTTGAGGGATTTTAATGTAGCGGTATAAATCAAGAATTAAGAATTAAGAATCTGGAATTGATTTAAATATTCCAATTTCTTAATTCTTATTTAATTTTCAAATTATGGCAAAAGAAAAAATTGAAATAAGTACAATTGATTTAGATCGAATAATTGAAATGGCTTGGGAAGACAGAACTCCATTTGATGCTATTACTGCTCAATTTGGGATATCCGAGAGTGAAACCATTAAATTAATGCGTGAAAATATGAAGCGTTCAAGCTTCAAAATGTGGCGTGAGAGGGTTCAAAGAAGAAAAACAAAACATCAAGAACTTAGAAATATTGGCGTAAATAGATTTAAATGTACTTTGCAAAAATCAATTTCCATGAATAAAATTTCTAAGAGATAGAATAAAAATTATTTCATTTATTCTGAAATCAATACAAAACTTGACCAATATCATATTTCAAGTTTCATTGAAAAGCTAGCTTTGATAAATTAAACACTTATCTATGAAGCAAGAAACATCATGTTCAGGGAAAATTAAATTTTATACAGATCATGAACTCCATATAGAGCTTGGAACATTAAATCACGATGGAATTGAACTCAAAGGAATTTATTTAAATGATGAATTGTCTCAAATAAATGAAACAATTCAACAAAAAAAGATAGTTAATTCAACAAAAAATAAAGTTTCACTACCATTAGTAAATATCAAATCTTTTGATAAACATTATATTATTGAAATTTATATTCCAGAAATTCAAAAACAAGATTTAGAAGTTGGAATAGAAAGTAATGTATTGTTTGTAAAAGTGGCAAAGAAAAAATCTGAATGGGATTCAAAAATTGCTTATTTACTAAAGGAGTTTAATTATGATTATATCGATAGAGAAATTAATCTACCCAAAGATTCAGAACCCAGTTTAGCTCAAATTGAATTTCATGATGGCACTTTAATTATATATATTCCCAAAACAAAAAATGAAGTTTTGATGATAAATTGCTTGTTATCAATACATTAATAATTATTAAATTTAATAACAAACCCTAGCAATTTATTTTGCTAGGGTTTGTTATTAAATTTAGAATGTTTTATAAACTTAAATTTTTCAAATCAAATCGGTGTTGTTGTCGTTTACAGTTTGAAATCTTTCTTTGGGAAAAGATTCTTCAGCGGTGTTGTTGTTTGCATATTTGAATAGTTATTTTCAAACTGCGATAAAAAATCCATTAGATGATGCTGTTATATCTTATTACAAACCAGATATAAGTGATTATATCAAGAAAGATGAAATTCCATTTGACT
>CAMBYC010000022.1 GCA_945871875.1 Sphingobacterium thalpophilum | reverse complement strand
TCTGCATTTTCTTGAAACAAATTGCTAACAGATTTAAGTATATCCTTTGGATTTTTAAAACTGGCTTTTATTGCTTTAAGTGTAGATATTTGATCGATGAGATAGTTTTCAGCAGGTTTTCCGCAAACTGCTTCTACCCTTCTTACCCCTGCAGCTACTGCAGATTCAGAAGTAATGGTAAAATAACCCAATTCACCAGTTGATGCAACGTGTGTTCCTCCGCAAAGTTCTGTTGAAAACTGATTGTCCATAACAACTACTCTTACCAAGTCGCCATATTTTTCTCCAAACAAAGCCATTGCACCGAGTTGTAAAGCCTCATCTTTTGGCATTTCACGAATTACTACTGGTATATTTTCTCTGATTTTTAGGTTAACGATTGATTCAATTGATGCGATTTCTTCATCAGACATTTTGGCAAAATGAGAGAAATCGAAACGTAGGGTTTCGTCATTTACCATAGAGCCTTTTTGAGCAACATGGTTTCCTAATACCTGCCTTAAAGCAGCATGAAGCAAATGTGTTGCAGAATGGTGCAATGTTGTGGCTTTCCGCAAAGCTGTATTGATTTTTGCAAACACATTGAGTTCCGGTTCAGGCGGAAAATCCGGCATTATGTGCAAACTGAGGTTGTTTTCCTTTTTGGTATCAACAACTGAGTAAGACTTTTTGCCAATTACAATCCAACCTTTATCACCTGTTTGTCCGCCGCTTTCTGCATAAAAAGGGGTTTCTTTCAAAACCACTTGAAAACTTTGTTTTCCTTTTTCTTTTACTTTTCGATATTTTACAATGGATGTATTGATTTCTGTTTGATTGTAACCTACAAAACTTGAAGCATTTGTATCTTCCAATACAATCCAATCATCAGAATCTATTGCTGTTGCAGCTCTGCTTCTAGATTTTTGGCGAAGCATTTCCTCTTCAAAACCTGCCTCATCAACGTCAAATCCATTTTCACGGGCAATCAATCGAGTTAAATCTATTGGAAATCCATAAGTATCCAACAATTCAAACGCTGAAGAACCTTTAATGGTTTTATCTTCTAATTCTGGTTGGATTAATTCACCAATTTTCTTTAACCCTTTGTCTAGCGTATTTAAAAATGATAATTCTTCTTCTTTAACCACTTTGGTTACGAAATCTATTTGTTGGATCAATTCTGGAAAAACATCTTTAAACTGTTCGGCAAGTTGAGGCATAAGTGCAAACAACAAAGGCTGTTTGTAATCGAGATAAGAGAAATAATACCTTACCGCTCTTCTAAGAATTCGTCTGATTACATATCCAGCACCTGTATTAGCCGGTAATTGTCCATCAGCAATGGTAAATGCAATGGCACGAATATGATCTGCAATTACTCTAAAAGCGATATCTTTTTTGGAATCAGTAAATTGATATTGTTTTCCAGTTATTTTTTCTGTTGTAGCAATTGTTCCGGTAAACAAATCGGTGTCATAATTTGATTGTTTTCCTTGTAAAACCCTAACTAGGCGTTCTAGCCCCATTCCAGTATCAACATGTTTTGCAGGAAGTGGCTCTAAAGTTCCGTTTTTTAATCTATTGAATTGAATGAATACATTGTTCCAAATTTCTATAACTTGAGGGTGATCGGCATTTACCAATGTTGCTCCTGGAATTAATAATTTTTCTTCTTCTGAACGGCAATCTACATGTATTTCAGAGCAAGGTCCGCAAGGACCAGTATCGCCCATTTCCCAGAAATTGTCTTTCTTTTTGCCCAACAAAATACGATCTTCTGCAACCCATTTCCGCCATTCTATTAAAGCTTCTTCGTCTTTTGGGATATTTTCAGCTACATCTCCTTCAAAAATGGTGATGTATAATTTATCGGGTGAAATACCGTAAACTTCTGTAAGCAATTTCCAACTCCATTCGATGGCTTCTTTTTTAAAATAATCACCAAAACTCCAATTGCCCAACATTTCAAACATTGTGTGGTGGTAGGTATCAACTCCTACTTCTTCCAAATCGTTGTGTTTTCCACTTACACGAAGGCATTTTTGAGTATCAGTTACACGTGAATAAGGGGATACGCGGTTGCCCAAAAAGAAATCTTTAAACGGATTCATTCCAGCATTTGTAAACAAAAGTGTTGGATCATTTTTGATAACTATTGGTGCCGACGGAACAATTTGGTGTTGATGAGAAGCAAAAAATGATAAAAAATGATGTCTAATTTCTGCAGAAGTCATATCTTAAATTCGTTTATTTTATAGCTAAATTTGCCAAGCAATAGGCTATATTTGTGTCTAAACAATTAAATTGATAGCAAAAATACATTATTTCAACGGGGTATTTAGCCACTATACTTATTTGAATAATGAAATTAAGCATATCTTCTCTACCATTAACCATTGTACACTACCAATAATTGGGAGTTATGAAGAAAGAAAAATTTTATTATAATCCACAGACCTTAAGGTATGAGCGATTGGTATTGCCTTGGCACCAAAAGCTGTTTCGTATTATAGGTTTTATTGCTGCCGCAATAGTTTCTGCATTATTGATTGTTTCCGTTGCATTTCAATATTTTGATTCCCCTAAAGAGAAGTTGTTGCGTCTTCAATATGATCAATCTAAACAACAAATGGTGTTTCTTCAAAAAAAGACACAAGAATTGGATCGTAGATTGAGAGAACTAGAAACTAAAGACAATGAAGTTTATCGTTCTATTTTTGAGGCAGATCCATTACCAGATAGTGCCCGCCAAAAACAAAGCGAAAAAGAACAACAAGCTCGTATTATAGCTTCAATGGACGGTGATGAATTGATCAATTCAATCATCAATACATTAAATATGATGGTTACTCGCAGCCGCCATCAAGAAGATTCTTATATAGAAATAGAAGGAATGATCAAGAATAAAGAAAAATTATTGGCTGCAACTCCAGCCATTCAACCTGTTGGAAACAAAAACCTTAGAAGGCTTGCATCATTTTTTGGAACTCGAATAGACCCATTGTATAAAACCCCTAAGTTTCATGCTGGATTAGATTTTTCAGCCCCTCAGGGTACTCCAGTTTATGCTACTGCAAATGGCCGTGTAATTACTGCTGGTAACTTAGGCAATGGATTTGGAAACCATGTTGTTATTTCACATGGATTTGGATACGAAACTTTGTATGGTCACATGTATCGTATTAAAACAAAAATAGGACAAATGGTTAAACGAGGACAAGTTATCGGTTGGGTTGGAACAACTGGTAAATCAACTGGTCCACATCTCCATTATGAAGTGCACAAATCTGGTCGCACTTTAGATCCTATTTATTTCTTTTACAACGATTTATCTCCAGAAGAATACCAAAGAATCCTTAAAATGGCTACTGCAAATAACCAAAGCTTCGACTAACATAAATAATACACATTTGACCAACATTTTTGTGCATAAAGTTTATTAACTATTATAAATCGATGGTTTTACTTTGCATTAATGCTACAACAACTAGAACTTTTTCTTGATTACGTGGTGGAACCATCTAAACAGTCTTCGCCTGCAATAATAGTTAGGATGCCAAGGAAATTGGTGCCACCCTCTGTTATTATGACCGAACCAGTTGAAGCTCCAAAAAATAGAAACATTTTAAAAATTGAAGCTGAAAAGATTAATGTTGGAAAACCTAAAATCCAAAAGAATAGTTTAATTCAACCACAAGCTGAACCGAATACTATTATAGATCAAAAGAATTCACTTCAACAATCTTTACCCATTCCATTGATTGAAAATGAAAAACCTTTTGAATTTATAGCAAGCGAAACGATTAGTGAACAGCTTGAAAAAAAATCTACATTAATTATTCAGGAAAAACCGCAAGAAAAGCAAAAAACCACAAGAAAAAGCAATAAAAATATTAAGGTAACTGAAGATAAATCGGGAAGTTATAACCCTGAAATTCCTGAAGACGATAAACTTTATACCAAAAGATATTACAGCATCGGAGAAGTTGCGTTAATGTTTAAGGTGAATACTTCTTTAATAAGATATTGGGAAAATGAATTTGATAATATAAAACCGCATAAAAACGGCAAAGGCGATCGTCTTTTTAAAGCAGATGATGTTAAAAATGTTCAATTGATTTACCACCTTCTTAGAGAGAAAAAATATACAATTGAAGGAGCTAAAGATTATCTCCGCAACAATAAAAAATCTTCAGAAAAATTTGAAGTAATCAATCAATTGCAACAGTTAAAGCATTTTTTATTACAAATCACTGCTGATTTACAGAAAGTTTAATTTCCTTTTGATTTCCTGCAATTTTAATGGATAAACCTTCTAAGGTTTGTAATAGTTTTAAGTTTATTGTTTGTTTTACCAAAAAATACTCTTTAATCGCTATAGGAGTTGTAAAAAACTCTATTGATATTACCAATGATGAAGGTGTGATATCACTTAAAAAAACAGAAGAATCTGTTATTTCTTCTACTTTAAGCAACTCTTTGCACTTATTTAATAAGGACTCTAAAACGGTAGAAGAAGTTTCTGATTCAATTTCGAGTTTAATTTCGCATCTTCTGTGTGTGCGAAGACTTAAATTGTCTACAACACTGTCAACCATTTGCTTATTGGGAACTGAGACAGTAGTTTTTTCTAATGTCCTAATGCGTGTGCTGCGCAATCCAATTTTTTCAACAAATCCTGTTATATTATTAACTTTTAGCAAATCTCCAGTTACAAATGGCTTATCAAAGAAGATTATAAAAGAGGCAATTAAATTTTCTAAACTTTCCCTTGCAGAAAGTGCTATTGCAGCACCAACAATACTTAAACCCGCTAATATTTGAGAAATATTTTGTTGGAAAACAAATTGTAAAATTGTTAAAAACCCAATTATAACAACAATAACTTTTAAAAAATCTTTAAAAAATACGATCAACTGGTTGTCTTCGGCTAAATCTAATTTTGCATTACTTTCCAAAACACCTGCCAAATAGTCTATAAATCGCAAAAACAAGGAAAAAAACACAATGATTAAAATGCCTAATTCAATAGAATTAGCTATTGTTTTTGTATCGGTTTTAAAAATTACGGTATTTAGAACCTTAGGAAAATTTAAACTATCAATTGCTGAAAAAGCTATTATTAGAAATAAAAATAGTTCTAATCGCTTTAATACAATGGGAGAAAATGATTTATCATCAACCTTTTTTCCAAATCGTTTCAAAAACTTGTAGAACAATTTGGCTACTAATTGTCCTACATACTTTTTAATAGTAAATGTGAATAAAACTATGCTCGCAACTATGAAATATTGTGATAAATAATTATCTAAAAACAATCTATTCCAATTCAACTCATTCATAAATCCTTAACGTAAATTTTAATATTCCATGTTGTGTTAGAAAAAACAAAAATCCAGGGATTACAATCATTTTTGTAGATTCTTGAATTTCTTTAGGTAAAATGATTGTTTTTAATTGTAAACTTCCTGTTTCGTAATAGACTAAAGAGCTGTCTTTTCTTCCAAAAATGGAATTGCCAATAACTTGAACATCTTTCCAATCCAATAAAGCAATTTTGGTTTTTAACGCTCCATAATAATCAAATACAAACATCCCCTTTTTGGGATCATAAACATAAACAAAGCCATTTTGATCTGCTAAATACGCAGGAGTTATTGCTTCGCCTAGTCCAACCCTTAGATCTGAGGTTTCCATAATTTTCTTTCCGTCTTCTCCAATTTTTTTCAACTTACTTTCCTGCTCGTCAAAAATCCAAAGATTATTGTCAAAAGAGTTGCCAATTGTACTTACTTGAAAAAGGTTTTGCTTTCTTAAATCGATTACATTTACTACACTGAAGAAACGATCGAGCATCACGATATTTCTATAATCCTTATAAAAAACAATTGTTCGCAAAGGATTGGATGTATTTATAGATGAAACTTTCCCAAACCGTCTTACATCATTAAAAACGCCCATTGAATCGCCTTGCGGATTTCTTTTTTTGAACTGGTCGTTTTTTTGTAATAAATATAAATTTCCAAGATTGTCTGCTGAGAAAAGCGAAAAATCTCCTTGAATTGTTTGCACCAATTTCAATGGTTGCTTCTGTGCAAAAAGCAAAACAGGAAACAGCAATACGATAAATATTATATTGATTATAAATTTCATTCTTTGAAATAGTTTAAAGTAAGTTCATTTCCATCAAAAACTGCATAACTATAATATTTAATCCAATCGCCTAAATTGATGTAACGACTTTTCTCATTTAAAGGATAATCCAATGCAAGATGCCGGTGACCAAAAATAAAATAATCAATTGGGTTAGTCATTAATTCTTCTCTGCAAAATTGAATCAACCACTCTTTATCTTCACCCAAAAATATTTCATCGCTATTACCAGTCATAGACCTACTACCTTGGCTAGAATAGTTTGCCAAGCCAATTCCCAATACAGGGGGTATCATTCCGAACAATTTCTTACAAATAGGGTTTCTAAAAATCTTTTTAAGCAATTTGTAACCATGATCTCCGGGACCTAAACCATCACCATGTCCAACTAAAAAGGTTTTATTATTGAAATGATAGGTTTTATGTTCATAATGTACAGGAATATTGAGTTCATTTTCAAAATAGCCATTCATCCACATATCGTGGTTGCCAACAAAAAACTCAATTGGTATTCCACTGTCAGTAATTTCTGCAAGCTTTCCTAGAATTCGTACAAAGCCCTTTGGCACAACCTTTTTATACTCAAACCAGAAGTCAAACAAATCGCCAACAATAAAAATCATCGCAGCATCTTGTTTAGCCAAATCCAAGAAGCGTACAATCTTTTTTTCTCTTTCCAAACTTGATTGGTGGTTAGGAACTCCAAGGTGAAAATCTGATAAGAAATATATTTTTTTTCCGGAATTTATATGCATAGTGGGCTAATGAAATACAAATTTACTTGTCAATTATTAAGCAAAAAACTTCTTTTGGTCCATGCACCCCTACAACCAATGTTTTTTCAATATCAGCAGTTCTGCTGGGTCCGGTTGCAAAGCACAACAATGTGGGAAGTTGTGTTGGATACTTGTTTTGCATCATTAAAATAGCATCGCTATTGTCATAAACCACTTGATGAGTAAATGCCACACAAACATGGACGGGTGCATAAACTGAAGCCGTTCTTCCTTCGGGCAATTTGGAACTCAGCAAAATGGTTCCAGTTCGGGCAACAAGTGCTTCACAAGATGTGATAGAAACGTCAACATCAGCAATGTTTTTTTCACTGAAACTTGAAAATCCATAGGTTATAAAAATATCACGCAGTTGAGGTTCTGCACAGTAAATTTCCTTCCAACCCTGAGCTTCTGCCATTAATAAAAACTGTTGAACCATATTTTCTTCATGCTCAAACCATTGCAATTTCCCCAATAAACTGGTAAAAACTGTTGTAAAAATGGTTTTTAAATCATCAGAAGGGAATGGATAAATTGTGTTTATGGCATTTAATTCAGGAAAAGGTAAAGGCACTGGAATTTCCAGTGCCTTTTTTATTTTTCTAAGTATATTTTCTTTTGCGGTTGATTGCATAAGAAATTATTTTATGCTTCAGAGATTTCAGTTGGAGGAACAACAGGTTCAGTTGGAGGAACTACGGGTTCAGCTGGAGGAACAACGGGTTCATTTGTTGTTACTACTTTTACAACTTCGTCTAACAACATTTTCTTTTCTTCGTAAGGTCTTTTACCGATAATCAATTCAACATCTTGTTGGTGTAAAACTTCTTTGTCTAGCAAAGCGTGAGCCAAATCATCAACCTCTTTGCGTTTTGATTCTAACAAAGCTTTTGTACGATGATAAGCTTTTTCAATAAGCAATCTCACTTCGTTATCAATCATTTTGCCAGTTTCTTCACTGTAAGGTTTGGTGAAGGTATTTTCTTGTGTAGGATCATAGAAACTTACGTTACCGATTTTGTCGTTCATACCATAAACGGTAATCATGCTGTAAGCCATTTTGGTAATCTGCTGTAAGTCGTTTTGAGCACCGGTAGATACTTTTCCGAAGAAAATATCTTCACTTGCCCGTCCGCCCAAAGTCATACACATTTGATCCATTAACTGTTCAGTATCGTAGAGGTATTGTTCTTTTGGAGAATATTGTGCATATCCAAGTGCTGCAACACCCCTAGGAACGATGGTTACTTTCAAAAGAGGATAAGCGTGTTCTAAAAACCAACCGCAAACTGCGTGACCAGCTTCATGGTAGGCGATTATTTTCTTTTCTTCTGGAGAAATGATTTTGTTTTTCTTTTCCAATCCACCAATTACACGGTCGATAGCATCTTGAAAATCATCCATTTCTACTTCAGTTTTGCCTTTTCTTGCTGCAATTAAAGCAGCTTCATTACAAACGTTGGCGATATCAGCACCAGCAAATCCAGGTGTTAATTCGGCAAGTCTATGCACATCAAGTTTGTCAGATTTCTTTATTATTCCTAAGTGAACGAGGAAAATAGCTTCACGGCCAACAACATCTGGTTTGTCGATGCTAATTTGTCTGTCAAAACGACCTGGACGTAACAATGCACTATCCAAAACATCTGGTCTATTGGTTGCTGCAAGGATAATGATACCGCTATCGCCACCGAAACCGTCCATTTCAACAAGCAATTGGTTGAGTGTATTTTCACGCTCATCGTTGCTCATCATCATATTTTTACCTCTTGCCCTACCGATTGCATCAATTTCATCTATAAAGATGATACAAGGAGCTTTTTCACGAGCTTGTTTAAACAAATCACGCACCCTGCTGGCTCCTACACCCACAAACAATTCAACAAAGTCAGAACCTGAAAGTGAGAAAAAAGGAACTTGTGCTTCTCCAGCCATTGCTTTAGCCAAAAGTGTTTTACCAGTTCCTGGAGGGCCAACCAATAACGCACCTTTAGGAATTTTACCCCCTAATGCAGTATATTTCTTTGGATGCTTGAGGAAATCTACAATTTCCATTACTTCTTGCTTTGCTTCGTCTAAACCTGCAACATCTTGGAAAGTGATATTTACTTTGGTTCCTTTATCAAACAATTGAGCTTTTGATTTTCCGATATTGAAAATACCACCTGGTCCGCCGCCGCCTGGAGCTCCACCGCCGCCCATTTTACGCATCATTACTACAAACAAGAGACCAAACATCAACAATGGCAACAACAAATTTACCAATGGACCAAACCATTCAGGTTCAGAAACTGGGTTTATTGGTACCTCATTTATTTGTGGATTGGCTTTGAAGTAATCTACCAATGTATTTTGGTAATCATCAACTTTAGAGTACTGGAATTCAAAATGAGGAAATTCTTGGGTTTTTGAAATCAGTATCCATTTGTCGCCTAATAATTTTTTGTAATAATCTTTGTTAAGGCTTTCTTTTTTAATATAAATCCTAACAATGTTTTTATTCATTACAGGCTCAATCTTTTCCACGTCGTTGTTCAACAACATGTCGCGTCTAAATTGCAGTTCGCTGATTTCTTTTGCCTCGGGTGTAACACCCCTCACAAGTTGATATCCTAGAATAAAAATCGCAACTACAGCATAAATCCATGTAATACTGAATTTAGGCCCATTTTTAATTCCACTTTTATCTTCCTGGTTATCAGAACCTTTAGTAGGTTTAGGTTTATTTTGTTCTTTTGACATGAGCTCTACGGTGCTGTATTTAAAATTGAAAAAGTTATTTTACTAGTTTCTTTGATTCCGAATTGCGTGCTGGAGGCGGCTCATCAATATGTTCTTCTCTAACACTATCGCTCCACATCTCTTCTAATTGGTAAAACTTACGAGGTTCTCTTTGAAAAACGTGTACTACAACGTTTACATAATCAACCAAAACCCACTCTAAAGATTGATATCCTTCTTGTTTGTAAGATGATTCACCACATTCTTCTTTCACTTTGTACTCAACATAATCTGCAATGGCTTTAACCTGCACATTTACACTACCTTCACAAATAATAAAGAAAT
Organism: Sphingobacterium thalpophilum; assembly: GCA_945871875.1. Classification (GTDB taxonomy): domain Bacteria; phylum Bacteroidota; class Bacteroidia; order Chitinophagales; family Chitinophagaceae; genus Pollutibacter. The sequence goes on along the minus strand of CAMBYC010000022.1, from coordinate 22,331 downwards.
CAGCAACAGCTTCCGGAATTTGACGCAAATCTAGTGAAACAATATTTTCACCTTTTTTGTCCTTAATTGCTTGAATGATAACTTTTAAAATTTTACTACTTTTGGTTAACCGAGATGATTTTTTACTCGGTGTTTTAACTGATTGTACTTCTGTCAAATGTATAATTTTATTTTTTTAACCTAAGCTTTGATAAGAATTTCTGATTATAAACAATATAATAATAAATTCCATGTAAAATTAATCAATTATTACTAAATTATATGGTTAACATTGGTAAACCTCTCATAATCTTATCAAGCATTGATAGTACCAACATTTATGCCATGCAAGAAGTTACTGACGGTTTGGCTAAAAATGGACAAGCATATTTCACTTTTGAACAAACTGCTGGCAAAGGACAAAGAGGTAAAAAATGGATGAGTGAGGCTGGACAAAACATAATGGTTTCAATTGTATTAAAGCCTGAAAACCTAAGTATCAATGATATATTTTTAGGAAATGCAGCAATTGCTGCAGGTTGTTACGATTTTTTTAGTTCTCTAGCTGGTGAAGAAACAAGCATAAAATGGCCAAATGATATTTATTGGCGTGACAGAAAGGCAGGGGGAATATTAATTGAAAACATATTTGCTGGTCAAACTTGGAAACGTTGTGTAATTGGTATAGGAATTAACATTAATGAAGTAAAATTTGACCCCATTTTACCTAATCCTGTTTCATTAAAGCAGATTACCGGAAAAACATTTGATCTTTTGGAACAGCTAAATAATTTGTTTCAATGTTTACAAGTTCGATGGAACCAGCTTTACACAGGTAAACTTTCTGTTTTGGAATATTACAATAATAAATTGTATAAAAAAGAACAAGTCGTTACCATCAAAAAAGACAATCGTGTTTTTTCTGCAACCATTAAAGGTGTTTCAGCCAATGGTCAAATGGAGGTATTTAGCACCGAAGCGGAGTTTTTAAACCATGGAGAAAACTATATTAATTATTAATTAGGAATTAATAATTAGGAATCAGGGGGTAGTAGATTCTACTTACTACTTAATACTTACCTTCAAAATCTGCTCCGCATGTTCTGTAACCCTTGGCTTTTTGATTACCGCTATTATTGTTCCGCTTTCATCGATTACAAATGTTGTACGCAGTAAACCCATATATTTTTTTCCATACATGTTTTTTTCGCCCCAAACCCCGAAAGCTTCAATTATCTTTTTTTCTGGATCTGCTATTAATGTGAAGGGTAATTCGTATTTCACTTGGTATTTTGCATGTTTTGCTACTTCGTCTGGACTAACTCCTATAACCTCAAAACCATTGTCTTTTAACAATTGGTAATTGTCGCGCAAATTACAGGCTTGTTTTGTGCAGGTTGGGGTATCATCCTCCGGATAAAAAAATACAACAAACTTTTTACCTGCATAAGCTTCAAGCGATTTTTCTATACCTTTTTGGTCTAAACCACTGAATGAAGGAGCTTTTTCACCAACTGCTAACATATTGTAATTTTTTATCTTTTAAAGTGAACAGATTCTACGGTTGTATTTTCTACTAGATCTTTAACAATTATGGTTAGGATGTGTTCACCAGTTCCACAATTTTCATCAAAATTATAAGTAAATCTATTGCCCCTTTGGCTAAACATCAAAAATTTGCCGTCTAATTCTGCCCTGAAATACTTAATTTTCTTATAATTGTCTGTAACAAAAATATTAATCTGCGAAGCACTTGACAAATTGGCGTTGTTCATTATTCCTGAAACCACTGGTGGTATATTGTCTAACATCAAATAACAAGTGCCAAAATCTCTGAATTTAGATGTAAACATTCCATTTGCTAAAACTGCTTTTTGAGCAATCTGCTTCCCAGGTATATTCATCAACATAACCATATTGTTTTCTAAACCAGTTGGAATTGCTTTATTTGCTTTCATCCTAACCGTGAAACTATCTTGCAAGAGCACTGTGGGGGTATGCAAAATATGATTATTAGAAAAAGACCCATCAATTGAATTGGGAACTGATTTGTATTGAAAATGAATGGTATCGTATAAACAATTTTCAGGCAAATACAATTCCAAATCTGTTGTTTCAAAAACATTTATTGCATTTGGTACCATTTCATTTTGCTTGTTGACAAAATATTTCTTTAATTGAGAAGATGAACGTTGAAGCTGTAATAATACCTCTTTTTTATTTCCTGCAACATCTGAAACAATCAATTTAAAATTGCGTAAAAGATTGTCTGGAAATACAATTGAATTCAATCCTGTAGTATAAATTCCAGATTTATCCGATGGACTTGTCAAAAGCGATTGAAACGCACCCTTTCCACTTTTTAGCGTTCGCACATCCACATGTGCATTTAAATAACGGGTTTTTTCATAACTGATGGCTTGCAACTTAAAGCCAGCAATTGTTTTTTCGTTTTCAAACAATGCAGTTTGAAAAATGCCAAATTTTCGGGTAAAGCCAGATATCAAGTCTGAAGCCATCACTCCAATTCTAATTTTATCTGATTGAATTTTAAAATAACTCGCAGTTAACCCTTTCTTTGATACTATTATTGGAACAAATATCGGCGTTTGTTCATATATACTGTAATTGGCATCATACACAGCAAGTTTATAAACTATTGGATTTAAAAGATCCTTAATGCCAAATCCAAACAATAAAGGATTAAAACAAGCATCGGTTTTAGCATTTCTTATTTCAAAATGAACATGCGGACCTTCAGATGCACCCGTATTGCCACTATAGCCTATAAAATCACCTTTTTTTACTGGAATTAAAGTTGAAGGAAGCTTCAAATCAACCGACCAAGATTCCAGTTTATATTGTTGTAATTTAACATATTGGCTTATTGGGTTTGCAAAGAAATTAAGATGGGCGTACAAACTAGAAGTTCCATTAGGGTGATAAATATATATAGCGTTTCCAAAACCACCCTCTTCAATTTTGATTCTGCCAACATATCCATCTGCAACTGCATAAATTGGAAGGTTTTCTTTGCCACCCGTACTAAGATCCAAACCCATGTGGAAATGGTTAGGTCTGATTTCACCAAAATTTGAATTAAGCTTTGGAACCCCATCCAATGGGTAACGAAAATAGTTTGTGTCAAATTTTACCTCACTTACTTGAGCAACACCGCTTAAAGCAATCATTATCAACAAGAAAAAAAATGAAATCTTCATTTATAAATTATGGTTTAAAAAAACATACAGAAAAATAAACAATTATTTATGCAACTAAGGTACAATGACAGCTTAAAACTGATTGAAAAACTTTATATTCCCTTACCTTTGCCGCCGAAAAAAAAGCCATCAAAGGCAAAGTCTATTTTTTATTAAAGTCTTAATTAAATACACATGCCACAAGACAAATCTATCCAATCAGTATTGATTATCGGTTCGGGTCCAATTATTATAGGACAAGCTTGTGAATTTGATTATTCTGGTACACAGGCTGCGAGGAGTTTACGTGAAGAAGGCGTAAAAGTGATATTGATAAACAGCAATCCAGCTACTATAATGACCGATCCTATGATGGCAGATAAGGTGTATTTGCTGCCTTTGAAAGTAGAATCGATAGAACAAATATTAGAAGAAAATCAAATAGATGCAGTTTTGCCAACTATGGGTGGACAAACTGCGTTGAATCTTGCCAAAGAAGCTGACGAATTAGGCATTTGGGAAAAATATGGGGTAAGATTGATTGGGGTAGACATCAAAGCAATTGATAAAGCTGAAGATCGTGAAAAGTTTAGGCAATGGATGATTGCGATGGATATTCAGGTTGCCCCAGCACGCACTGCAAATTCTTGGTTAGAAGGAAAAGAATTTGCACAAGAAATTGGATTTCCATTGGTTATTAGACCATCATTTACACTTGGAGGAACGGGTGGTGGATTTGTTCACGGTAAGAAAGATTTAGATGAAGCTTTAAAAAGAGGTTTGGCAGCTTCCCCAATTCACGAAGTATTGGTTGAGAAAGCTGTTTTAGGCTGGAAAGAATTTGAGTTGGAATTGTTAAGAGATGCCAATGACAATGTAGTAATTATATGTACAGTTGAGAATTTTGATCCAATGGGCGTGCACACTGGAGATTCCATTACGGTGGCACCGGCGATGACGTTAAGCGATACAGCTTTTCAATTGATGCGCAATACAGCAATTAGAATGATGCGCGATTTAGGAAATTTTGCTGGTGGATGTAATGTACAATTTGCATTAAATCCCGAAACTGAAGAAATTATTGCCATTGAAATTAATCCAAGGGTTAGTCGATCTTCAGCGTTGGCATCAAAAGCCACAGGATACCCAATTGCTAAAATTGCTGCAAAACTAGCACTTGGGTTTTCATTGGATGAATTGAGCAATCAGATTACCCAAACAACCTCTGCATATTTTGAACCGGCATTAGATTATGTGATTGTAAAACTACCTCGCTGGAATTTTGATAAATTTAAAGGTGCAGACGATACCCTCGGATTGCAAATGAAATCAGTTGGTGAAGTAATGGCAATTGGAAGAAGCTTTACCGAGGCTTTGCAAAAAGCTTGTCAAAGTTTAGAAAACAATGCTGTTGGTTTGGGTTATTACGGCAAAAGCATGATGCATGCAGAAGAAATTGTTGAATACCTGAAAGTGCCAAAGTGGGACAGGATTTTTAGAATCAAAGATGCCTTAATGATGGGCATTAGTGTAAAAACCATTGTACAAGCAACTCTAATTGACCGCTGGTTTATATATGAAATAGAGAAGATTTGTGTTATTGAAAAAGAAATAGCACGTTATAAATTAGAAACCATTCCAACCAATTTGATCAAAAAAGCCAAACAACATGGTTTTTCTGACGAACAGATTTGTTTGATTATGAGAGATGGAACGGCAGACACTCTTTACGAAAAAAGAAAAGCTGCTGGAATTACAAGGGTATTTAAAATGGTAGATACTTGTGCTGCAGAATTTGAAGCCAAAACCCCTTATTTCTATAGCACATTTGAAAATGGCGGACAAAACGAAAGTATCGTTTCCGAAAAGAAAAAAATAATTGTTCTAGGTTCTGGGCCAAATAGAATTGGTCAGGGTATTGAATTTGATTATTGTTGTGTTCATGGGTTATTGGCTATTAAAGAAGCAGGTTATGAAGCTATAATGGTGAATTGTAATCCAGAAACCGTTTCCACAGATTTTGACATTGCAGATAAATTGTATTTTGAACCAGTGTTTTGGGAAAATCTTTGGGAAATTGTAGAACACGAAAAACCTGAAGGTGTAATTGTTCAATTGGGTGGACAAACAGCCCTAAAATTAGCAGAAAAACTACACAACAAAGGCATCAAGATAATTGGAACATCTTTCGACAATATGGATATAGCCGAAGATCGCGGCAGATTCAGTGATATGTTGAAAGAATTAAGCATTCCATATCCAAACTACGGAACTGCTTATACGGTAGATGAAGCCATAGAAGTAGCAAAATCTGTAGGTTACCCAGTTTTGGTTCGTCCATCTTATGTATTGGGCGGACAAAGAATGCGTATTGTAATAAACGATGATGAATTAGAATCGGCAGTAGTAAGTTTATTAAAACATTTGCCAGATAATAAAATATTGATAGATCATTTCTTGGATAGATGTCAAGAAGCGGAGATAGACGGTATTTTTGACGGAGAGAATTTCCATGTAATGGGCGTGATGGAACATATAGAACCGGCGGGCATTCATAGTGGAGATTCACATGCTTTGCTGCCGGCGTTTAATTTGAGTCCGATGGAAGTTACCACTATGGAATATTACGCAGAAAAGATTGCAAGAGCATTAAACATAAAGGGATTAATCAATATACAGTTTGCGATAAAAAACACCAATGTATATGTGATAGAAGCAAATCCAAGAGCATCAAGAACAACGCCATTTATAGCCAAGGCATATCAAATACCATATTTAAATATTGCAACAAAAATTATGATGGGCACACACAAGCTCACTGATTTTGAGTATGAGAAAAAACTAACAGGGTTCGCCATAAAAGAACCAGTTTTCAGTTTTGATAAGTTCCCTGGAGTAAACAAAGAGTTAGGTCCAGAGATGAAATCAACTGGAGAAGCCATTCGATTTATCAAAGATTTGAGAGATCCTTATTTTAGGCAGTTGTATAAGGAGAGAAGTATGCATTTGAGCAAGTAGTAGTTAGTAGTTAGTTTTTGAAAATCAGCCCCTAACTACTAATTACTAACAACTAACTACTACTTCCCCGTTTTTTCACCACTAAAATAACCGTAAAACACTGAAACACCTTTTTACAGATTTCGGAAATTTGTAAAAAAAAGATAATGTGGTGGTGGAAAGAAGCTCCGTTTTTAAGATTGATTGTTCCTTTAATAGTTGGTATTTTCTTTTACCACCGGCTTCCCGCAATGCCTGTATTTATTCTTTTGGGATTGACTACTTTGGGTTATATCGTTTGGATAAACCTCTCTGCTTACCGTCAATTTAACCTTAAAGTTTTACCGGGAATGTTTTTCCACCTATTGCTTTTGGCATTTGGTTGGGGGTTGATGTATGCATACGATTGTAGAAATGAAACTTCTTGGATCGGTCACCAAAAATGGGAGCAAGTTCCCATCATGGTTAAAATAAACACCAACCCCGACGGTCCTAAACAACATTATGCAGATGCCACCATAATGGCATTGAAACACCCCGCCAATTGGCAACCCGTTTCTGGCAATATCAGATTGCACTTCGATACATCGCTTTCCATCCCACCCAAAAACAGCGTCTTAATTATAAACAAACCTATAAAGCCTACCAAAAACTTACCCAATAAAAACGGCTTTAACTACGGTGCTTATCTTGCTCTAAAAAACATTTATCACCAAGTTTCGCTGAAACAAAACCAATATATTTTCATCCATTCTGCTCCAAAATCTAACGACTGGATTTCAAGTTCCCGAGATTATATTGTTGCTATTATTGATAAAACCATTCCTTCTTCAGAAGAAAATGCAATGGCTAAAGCATTGCTATTGGGCTACAGAGCCGATATCGATAAATCTTTAACTTCAGCTTACACCAACACAGGCGTAGTGCACGTCATTGCTATATCGGGATTGCATCTCGGAATGATTTATGGCTTGTTGGCTTTGCTATTTGGTAAACTAAAAAACCATTTTGCACTAAAATGGATTAGAACAATAGCAATTTTCACGGCACTTTGGGGGTTTACTTTTGTATGTGGTGCTACTCCTTCTGTAGTTAGAAGTGCAGTTATGTTTTCAGGCATTTTGTTTGCCGAATTGTTCTCCAGAGAAAATAAAACCGCAAACGGTTTAGCATCTTCTGCCTTTATATTGCTTTGCTACCAACCCGTTATGCTCTTTGATATCGGCTTTCAGCTCAGCTATTCGGCAGTTGGCAGTTTAATGTTGTACAATAAATTTGTTAGCCAAATTTTCATTCCAGAAAATAAACTATTATCCTTTGCCTGGGAAGCTATTTCTACATCAATTGCAGCACAAATATTAACTACACCGCTTGTATTGTTTCATTTTAAACAGTTTCCAACTTTGTTTATTTTATCCAACTTAATAGCAGTACCACTTTCAAGCTTAGTACTTTTATTGCTGATTTTTGTTTGCTTGTGCAACAGTATTTCTATTGTAGCAACTCCCTTGGCAATTACAACCAGCTTTTTTATTAGATTGATGAATGCACAAGTATTACGACTGAGTAATATCTCATTCGGATTGATTGAACACATTTCATTTGATATACGAAGTCTTATTTTCAGTTACTTATTAATAATTGGGTTAACCTATTGGATTGGTTATAAATTACCCATTTGCTTAATCATTTCATTAGTAATAATACTGATTTGGCTTATAGGTTTAATGTAATGCATTACCTTTGCGGCTCTTAAAAATTAGATAAAAAGATTAAAGTGTTTGTATGCAAAAGAAGATCAAATCAGCTCTAATTTCAGTTTTTTATAAAGATGGATTAGCCCCAATTGTGCAAGCTTTGAATGAAGCTGGTGTAACAATATATTCAACTGGTGGAACCCAGAAATTTATTGAAGTACTTGGTATTCCATGTGTTGCGGTAGAAACCATTACGGGTTATCCGAGCATTTTGGGGGGACGGGTTAAAACATTACATCCTTCAGTGTTTGGTGCTATTTTGGGAAGAAGAAATGAACAACATGATTTAGATGAAATGAAAGAATACAAGATTCCTGCTTTTGATTTGGTGATGGTTGATTTGTATCCCTTTGAAGAAACTCTTGCAAATACCGACAATGAAAAATTAATCATCGAAAAAATTGATGTTGGTGGTCCATCAATGATAAGGGCTGCTGCTAAAAACTTCCGCGATTTGTTGGTTGTTGCATCTAGAAGTCAATATCCTGCTGTTTTAGAAATGCTTACACTACAGGATATGGAAACTTCAATGGAGCAACGCAAAATTTTTGCTGCTCAAGCTTTTGAAATTGTTGCCCATTATGATGTTGCTATTGCAAAATATTTTAATCCTCAAGGTGAATATTTCCTTGAATCAATGCCTTCGCCACATAGTATGCGTTATGGTGAAAATCCGCACCAAAAAGCAGTTTTCTTTGGCAATACCGATGAATTGTTTACCAAATTGCACGGCAAATCTCTTTCTTACAACAATCTTGTAGATACAGAAGCGGCAATGCAATTGCTCCGTGAGTTTGACCAATCACAAACTGTTTTTGCCATCATCAAACATACCAATGTTTGTGGAGTTTCACTTAGAACAACCGTTTTGGAAGCTTGGCAAGATGCACTTGCCGGCGATCCCGAAAGTGCATTTGGTGGTGTATTGGCTACAAATGCAATCATCAACAAACAAACTGCTGAAGCTATCAACGAAATATTCTTTGAAGTACTAGTAGCTCCAGGTTTTGATGAAGATGCTCTAGCACTTTTACAAACCAAAAAAAGCAGAATCCTATTACAACAAACAAAAGAATTGCCTTTTGGAATGATGTATTCTTCTGTATTAAACGGCGTTCTTACCCAAGAACAAGACAAAGGCAATACAGATAAATGGGATGAAGTTGGTGGCAGACATACAACGGAAACCGAAAAACAAGATTTAAATTTTGCAAATCTTGTGTGTAAACATTTAAAATCAAATGCAATTGCATTGGTAAAAAATGGACAATTGATTGGAAAAGGTTGTGGACAAACATCAAGGGTAGATTCACTTCGCCAGGCTATTGAAAAAGCAAAACAATTCAATTTCGATTTACATGGTGCAGTAATGGCAAGCGATGCATTTTTTCCATTTAATGATTGTGTACAAATGGGGCATCAAGTAGGAATCAATGCATTTATACAACCTGGGGGTTCTATAAGAGATCAAGATTCGGTAGACTATTGTAAGACGCATAATCTTGCAATGGTGATGACTGGACAAAGGCATTTTCGCCACTAAAACCAATATTAGATTTCTCCAATGAATAGTGAAAATGACCAAAAAGGTATAAATCAAGAACAAGAAAAAAATACGGAATTATCTTTTTTTAATCCCAAACGCCATTCAGAGCGAACGAAAGCATTGCTGGCGTTGGGATTGGTGAGTTTCTTTTGGGGAACCACTTGGTTGGCATCAAAAAGAGGGGTAAAATATGTGCCGGCATTGCAATTATCGGGGATGCGGCATTTTATTGGAGGAAGTTTATATGTTTTGTACTTTTTTTTAAAAGGATATAAATTTCCTACAAAACAACAATTCTTTCAGATCTTCTGGATGAGCATTGTAATGTTTGTTTTGAGCAATGGATTAAGCACTTGGTCGGTAGCTTATTTACCGAGTGGATTGAGTGCTGTAATTGGCTCAATCACACCAGTTTGGATTGCATTGTTTTCCGTTTTCATGTTTAGAGAATCTAAATTGAATACCATTACAATAATTGGGTTGATAGTAGGATTTGCAGGAATTCTAGTTATATTTTCTGATTACATAAATACATTATTCAATAGTGGTTATTTGATTGGGATTATTTTAGGAACGATAGCAACCATGACTTGGGCATTAGGCACATTATATACAGTAAAACATGCAAAAGATTTAAATGCATATTTTAGTTTAGGTTGGCAAATGTTTTTGAGTGGCATTATGTTAAATGTAATTTCTCTTGTTACAGGAAATTTTAAACCACTCAATCAAATTCCATTAGAAGCATATTTATCAGTTGGTTATTTGGTGGTGATCGGTTCAATAATAACATTCGGTGCATTTATTTACGCAATTAAAAGATTACCACCAGCACAATCATCGATATATGCCTATATCAATCCAATTGTTGCTGTAATCATTGGGGCTTTGTTGAACAATGAAGAACTGACAATCCCTATTATTGTAGGCACATTGGTTACCTTAATGGGTGTTTATTTTGTGAATATGGGTATTAGGAGGTCGAAGGCTGTTGGTAGTTAAAAAAATTGCCACGAATGCACAAATAATGATTTGTAATTTATTTGCCACGAATGCTCGAATAATGCATTTGAAATTTATTTGCCACGAATGCTTGAATAATATTTTTTGCAATAATGATTACTAACAACTAACTACTAACAACTAACTATTAACTACTAACTACTAACTCATAATTCATTTTCCATTCCATTTCTCCACTAAAAAAATTATTGTGTGAAAGAATTATAAAATCTCCATTGCATTGATGTACAATATTTTTAAACGCAGACAATTCTTCAAAAGCTTCTTTTGCAGAATGATGTAGTTGGTAATAACAAGTTGCATCCATCCAACAAAAAGGATAAATCTTTAGAGGTGTAACAGTTTCATTTTTTAAATTGTACCAATAAAATGGAGTAGAAACAGAAGCTCTAAAACCGTTGATTGTTCCATATCCCATTGAATAATCCTCTATAATCCCTAAATCAATTAATTTCTCGTAATCATTAGGAAGGTTAAATCGCAAATAATGAAAGCGACTTTTATATACCGGCTTTCCGGTAATTTTTTCCATTGTTGCAAGTTCATCTTTCAGAACATTAACATCATCGCCACTTTGCCAAGAAGGATGAATACCAGCGTTGTTTATTGATGATTGTTTCGCAATCAAATCTTGATAAGCCTTTTTACTTGGATGTATGTTTTTATCTTTCCCAATTATCTTGTTTGCAATTAAATAAAAATATTCTGGATTAATATTATAATTCAAATGCAATGCATCCAACCATTCATACACATCATAAGGATCTTTTTCAAATCCAAAAAGCACTTTAATACGTTTAATCACTTCTGCAAACTCACCTTTTACAATTGAATTTATCATTCCACCGATTGTTCTTTTCCAGCCTTTATGTTTATATTTCCAAGCAATATCGATATCATAAGTTGGAAGAAATCTAGAAACCCTTTCAGAAACTTCCAAACTGGGAAATGTATTAATTATTAAATGCTGAAATTCCTTTGCCCAAATGTTAACCAATGGAAGATGTAGAAAGTTTTTGTTAAACGCAATGCTATCGAAGTGTGAGTACCTGCCAAACTTATCTTTCCGATGGTCGAGATATTCTTCATACCTACTCAACAAATAAAATGATGCAGAAAAAATATCAAAAGGAATATTCCCCTTTTCAGTAGCAAACAATGTAGTATTTCCTAGCCAATTGCCAATTTCAATTTTTTGTATTTTTATATTGTTTTCATTCAACAAACCAACCGAAACAATATGAAAATGTTGTTCAAAGGACAATTGCTGGCAATAGAAAATAGTTGGTCCAACAGGAATATGATGTATGTCATAAACGATATTGTAATCAATCCCGCAAAGTTCTTTTAGGATATAATCCAAAATATAATTCAATCTTGGACCATTTTGGTCGGTAACAACGGTTAATAATTTTGAGGAAATAGCATTATCCATTTGTTATTTTTTCCTTTCTTGCCATTGCTGGTTGAAAGTTTTTCCAGCAAAATCAAGTGGTGCTCGATGGATATTCCAGCTTTTGAATAAAGTATTGATCACTTTGTTTTTGATGGCAGCATTTCCCAAATTCATCATTGTTCTATTGGTTGATGCCATTCGCCACAAACGCCAAGCCACACGTTCTGATAAAGTAGTTAATTTTTCATCAACAGAAGCCTTTCTGTTGTGCAATAGCAATTCGTGAAGGTTGATTTTAACTGCACAAACTTCGGTGCAATTGCCACAAAGTGAAGATGCGAAACTAAGGTGTTTCCAAGATTCCATACTTTTAAGATGCGGCGTAATTATGCTGCCAATTGGTCCGCTGTAAGTGGTTCCGTAACTATGTCCACCAATGTTTTTATAAATTGGGCAAGCATTTAAACAAGCTCCGCATCTTATACAGTATAAACTTTCGCGGGTATTAGATTCAAGTAGATTGGTTCTACCATTGTCTAGTAGAATTATAAACATCTCCTCTGGACCATCGGTTTCATTTGGTTTTCGTGGACCGCTAATGATAGAATTGTAAACCGTTAGTTTTTGTCCGGTTCCGAAAGTAGCGAGCAGTGGCCAAAAAAGAGCGAGATCAGATAAATTAGGGATTATTTTTTCGATTCCAGCGATAACGATATGGGTTTTAGGGAACGCGGCTGTTAAACGAGCGTTACCTTCATTTTCTGTTATTGCGATTGAACCAGTATTTGCAATTAAGAAATTTGCCCCTGTAACACCTATTTCAGCTTTAGTATATTTGGTTCTAAGTTTTTCCCTTGCAACTAATGTTAATTCGGTGGGAGTAAGATTAGGCGGGGTTCCCAATTTTTCTGCAAAGAGTTGTGCAACATCTTCTTTACTTTTGTGCATTGCTGGTGTTACAATGTGGTAAGGAGCTTCGCCGTCTAATTGTTGAATATATTCACCCAAATCGGTTTCAACGCTTTCAATTCCGATAGAACTGAGGAAATCATTCAGATGAATTTCTTCAGTTGCCATACTTTTACTTTTTACAACTGATGTACAATTTTTGGCTTTACAGATTTCAGCAATAGCTTCTTGAGCTTGTTCAACGGTTTCTGCCCAAATTATCTTACCACCGTTTGCGGTAAATTGTTTTTCAAACTGTTCAAGATAAACATCTAACCGTTCAATAGATTCCCATTTAAGATTTTTGGCTTTTTCTCTAACAAGATCTACATCAATAAACTGGGTTTTACCAATAGGAACGACGCTGTTGTATTTAGATATATTGAAATTTATCGTTTTACGATGTTTCAGATTAGCAGCTTTAGCTCCACTATCTTTTAAAAATATATCTTGTTGCTGCATTAGAATTGATTAAGGTTTGAAAGATTTTTTAGCTTCAAAATAATCTTTAGCCACGATATCCAATTCTTCATAAAAAGCTTCTCCAAATCTACGAATAATAGGTTCTTTTAAAAATGTATAAACAGGCACTTTAAGTTGTTCGCCTAGTGCACAACCAGGAGAGCAAAGGGATTCTCGGGGTTCATAATTAAGGGTTTCGTAAGAACCATCCCTGCTAGAATGTACTTTAATAGGATATAAATGGCAGGAAATAGGTTTTTTCCAGTTGGTTTTACCATCATTAAACGCTTGTTCAAAACCACATTTAATAATTCCTTTATCATCACGAGAACCATAAGCACAAATTCCACTACCAATTGTTGGAGTAACCCATCCATATTCTTCGTGGTAAACATAAATTCCTTGTCTATCAATTTCAGCTTTACCTTCTTCTGTGAGGTAAGGCAAAATAGTTTGAAATATATTTTTTATGGAATCAAGTTCTGCATTTTGCAAAGGAGCACCGGCATCACCATCTTCACAACAGCCGCCTTTACATTTGCTCAAATCACAAACAAATTGCTCTTCCACTATTTCATCAGACACAAGGGTATGTTCAATTGCAATCATAATGTAAAAGTAGAATTATTTAATCTCCTTCCACTTTAAACTTTCAATAATGTGGTGCAAATCTTGTTCAAGAAATTGGACTACAGGTTTAATAGAATCGGAATTTGGAACTGCATCAAAATACAATGCTCCACGAAGAAAATGATGAAGCGTATCAGTAACAAAAAACTGGTTGGCTGTTGCAGCATTTCCCCCTACTTTAAAATACACGCCACTAACGCCATTAGCAGTTTGAAATAAAGAATCTTCAATAGAACTTGCCCTCAACGTATGTTTAAACGTCATTTTAAATGCCTCATCTCTTAATCCTTCAAAAGTGTTTTTAACCAATGAATCTCTATAACCAGAGGCTGTTTTAATTTTGTAAGTAGAATATCCACCGATTGTTTTGTAACTGATATAGATTCTTCCATTAAATTGTGGGAAATCAATATTAAACCAATAAGGGTTATCGGAATTATCGTCTGATAACATGCCATCACGAGTGATATTGGCATACAGAGGGTATTCGAACTGATAAGGAAATCCTTCTTTTGTAAAAGATCGGTATTCATGCTTGGGAAAAGGAATTGCAAAATAACCTCTTGGCTTGGGCATAAAAGGTGAATTACATGACGCGAATAGTATTACAAGTAATGTTAAATAATATTGGATTTTTTTCATCAGTTTACAACAACTTTTTGAGGCTTCACAGATAACTTCAATTTCTTAATCCTGTTTTTATCAAGCTCTAAAACGGTAAGTGTACAATTTTCTATTGTGATTTCACTATTAATGGCTGGAATTTCTCCCATAATTTCTAAAAACAAACCTGCAATTGTTTCACTATCTCCACGATATTTATCGAATGTAAACGGAGAAATATCAATAAACCTACAAACTTCTATAATTGGAGCTTTCCCTTCAAAAAGATAATTTTCTTCATCTAATTTTTTTCCAATCGAATCTTCCTCGTCAAATTCATCTTGGATATCACCAATTACCTCTTCCATAATGTCTTCTAAAGTAATAATTCCTTCTGTACCACCAAATTCATCAACTACAATTGCAAAATGGACACGCTTTATTTGCAATTCCTTGAGCAAATCTTCAATTAATTTATATTCATGAACAAAAAGTGGTTGTCGCAACAAAGAATGCCAATCAAAATCTTGATTTTCATGAATATGTGGAATTAAATCTTTCGTTTGTAAGATTCCGATAATTTGATCTAAACTTTCCTTGTAAACAGGATATCTTGAATAACCTAATGCTTCTACTTTTTGTAAAACTTCAATAAAATTGGAATTGTCGTCTATACCTTGAACATCTAACCTGCTTTTCATCACTTGCCTAACCGTGATATTTCCAAATTTTACAATGCCTTTCAGCATATTTTTTTCTTCTTCGGTAGCATCTTTTGGGGTTGTAAGATTAATGGCTTGATCCAATTCTTCCATACTCATAATAGATGAATTTCCACCCCCTAAAGATCGTTCAATGCCTTCAGTATAACCAAGTATAGCACGACTTAATTGTCCAAATATTTGATGTAAAGTAGCAACCAAAAAAGCTGAACTATATACAAATCTTAAATCATTATTAGAAGCCCATATTTTAGGTAGAAATTCGGTAAACAAGATTAAAATAAAGGCAATTCCTATTACTTTTATGAGCAAAACAAATAAGAGGATTAACTTATCACCAAGTAGATTATCAGCCAAGAAATTGCAAAATATTATTATGGCGATATTGATTAAAGTGCTGGAAATGTGTAAAGTAACTAAAAATGATTTAGGGTGTTGCAATAACTCTAAAATGCGCTTTGAATTGTCATTTTGTTTGGTTTTTATAAAACCAATGTCTTTAGAAGACAGTGTAAAAAAAGCCGATTCAGCTCCTGTAATCATGAAAGAAAGCACCAACAATATCAATAAAATCAAAACCATTGAGGTAATTACAGCAGGCGGTATTTGCGTCTGCAAAAGTATTGATGAAAAACAAATTGTATTTAGAAATGCCATATTTTGAAGCAAAATAGCAGTTTTATTACTGGAATATAAGATGCAAGTTAATTATAATTAGCAGTTTTATTCAATAGATTTGAATCTAAAAATCAATTAATTAAAGCAATTGAATACTCAAAAGTAAGTATACTCTAAATTACAAATTTTGATCTAAAAAAGAAAAGATAAATTTAGGCATGGGTAAACTGCGAAGGTTGATCTCTTCTACAGCAAAATAACTTTCATCAACTGGCAAAATTGACTCAATATCTATTGTATAGAAGCTTCCATTAATAATTTGATGAGTAAGTTGTTGTTTATAAATTATAGAAACTCGATTTAACTTATAATTTATACCTTTCAAAAGTTTAGAAATGGAATCTATTTCAAGAAGTTCAGCAATTGATAGCATTTTATCAGCTTCTAACAGATAAAATTCAAACAAATTTTGCCAAATGTCTTTTTCAGTTCTTTTTCGACATAAAATTTTATTTTGATGTCTAAATAGAATATAGTGAAAAAATCTATTTTTTTTGATTAACCGTTTTAATTTGATGGGCAATTTTTGCACTAGATTGGTTTTTAGAGCAATACAATCAGTTTGAAAAGGGCAAGAATTGCATAATGGAGCTTTAGGCTTACAGATGGTGGCACCAAAATCCATTATGGCTTGATTGTATTGAGCAGGATTTTGGCTTAACAACAATTTATTTGCCAATTCATCATACATTTTTCTTGAGGACGGTTCATCAATGGGTTCAGAAATACCAAATACTCTACTTAAAACCCTTAAAACATTACCATCAACAACAGCATAAGGTAAGTTGAATGCAAAAGAGGCAATTGCAGCAGCGGTATAAGGTCCAATTCCTTTAAGTTTTAAGATAGAATGATATGTATCAGGAAAAATACCTTTATATTCTGAAACAATAAAACGAGCGGTTGTAAGCATATTTTTACACCTTGAATAATAACCCAAACCCTCCCATAATTTAAACACTGTATCATCTTCAGAATCAGCTAAATCTACTATAGTAGGAAAAACTTCCATGAATCGATTAAAGTATCCAATCCCTTGTTCTACGCGAGTTTGCTGCAACATAATTTCACTAATCCAAATTTTGTATGGATCTTTTTCACCCTTCCAGGGCATTGCCCTTTTATTGCTAAAATTATCCCATTGCAGTAAGGTATCGGCAAAAAATTTGTGTTGCTTATTTTCCATTTTAACAAAATGAAGGTAGTATGAAAGTATAAAAGCTACAATTTTTTTTAATAGATATCGTTTCATATTATGGTAATTATTATCCTAATAGTTTGATTTCATTAACTTTATTAATAATTTACCTTAGAACTCTAAACCACATAAAAAATCTCACAATGAGAAAAGCTGATTTGATTCACAACATTTCTGAAAAAACGGGCATCCCACGCCTTGACGTTTTAGTTTCTATTGAAACAATGTTAAAAGAAGTAAAGGAATCCCTTGCGAAAGGCGAAAACATTTACATCAGAGGATTTGGTAGTTTTATTACCAAAAAAAGAGCTGCTAAAATTGGAAGAAACATCAAGAAAAACACTGCAGTACAAATTCCTGCACATTTTATTCCTGCATTCAAACCTGCAAAAGAATTTATGCATGAAGTAAAAAAATTGCAGTTAAATACGCCAATTATTGAAGATGGTGCTGAAGAAATGATGGATGTGCGTTAACTTCGTGCATTAATACACAAAACCAAGTGAAGCAACAAATTTTTATAATAACAGGGTCGATAGCCCTGTTATTTTCATTATTTTTTTTTGGTAGAACAATACCACATTCAAAGGGTACTATTCCTGCAGAAAAAGAAACCGTAAACCCTGTAATTACCTTTGATTTATTGCTTGAAAAAGCAAAACAATTAGTTGATAAACAGCAACTTACAAAGATAATTACATTAGAAAATACTATCTCCCGCGGAGACCTTAAAAATCAAAAGCTCCAACAATATGAGGCTCTGTCCTTGTATTGGAAAGATTCAATTCAAAACCGAATTCCTTATCTTTTTTACCAATCTGAAAAAGCTAAATTGGAAAATAGCGAGAAAAGTCTCAACTTTGCCGCCCAAACCTATTTGAGCGAATTGCAATCTGAACAAGAACCATCAATGAAATCTTGGATGGCGAATCAGGCTAAAGAGTTATTTGATCTTGTTCTTGCTATAAATCCAGGTAATGATTCAGCAAAAGTTGGTTGGGGCAGTACATTCATTTTTGGTGCTTCTGGTACCTCTTCTCCAATGGAAGGAATTCTAAAAATTAGGGAAGTTGCTCAAAAAGACAGCACAAACATGTATGCTCAATTTATGTTGGGATATGGTGGAATGTTAACAGGACAGTTTGACAAAGCCATAGACCGATTGAATAGAGTGGTTAAAAGCCAACCTGCCAATTTAGAAGCTATTTTTTTACTAGCAGAAGCTTATGAAAGATCTAATCAAACAGCTGATGCAAAAAAATGGTATCTTAAAGGCAAAATTTTCGTTACAAACCCCGAATTAATAAAGGCGATTGACGAAAAGATAAAAAATTTAAACTAAGTTCAATAATACAATAAATAGATTAATATGCCTTGTGGTAAAAAAAGAAAACGTCATAAGATAGCAACGCACAAACGTAAAAAACGTTTAAGAAAGAACCGTCATAAAAAAGGAAAAAAGTAATTTTCTCCTCCGGTTATGTAATGTGCTAACTGTCTGTAAATTGTTACCGACAGTTGGTTATTTTTATTTAGTATGAATGCGTTTTGACGTTTGAACAAAGAATTAATTATAAATGTAGCACCACAAGGCGTTGAAATAGCCTTGTTAGAAGACAAGCGATTGGTGGAAATGCACAATGAAAAAGCAGATGCCCGCTTCGCTGTTGGTGATTTATATCTGGGAAAAGTTAAAAAACTTATTCCAGGTCTAAATGCTGCATTTGTTGATGTAGGCTTTGAAAAAGATGCTTTTCTACACTACACAGATTTAAGCCCTTACGCTAAATCTTTACTCAAGTTTACACAGTTGTCAATTAGCGACAAAACTGCCAATGGATTTGATTATTCTAAGTTTAATGTAGAAGCAGAAATTGTAAAAACTGGAAAAATCACAGAAGTATTGGGTTCAAAACCTAATGTTTTAGTACAAATTTTAAAAGAACCAATTGCAGCCAAAGGTCCTAGATTAAGTTGTGAAATTTCATTACCAGGTAGATTTGTAGTGGTAACTCCATTTAATGATATTATCGCAGTTTCGCGTAAAATTCACTCTGCCGAAGAAAGAAAACGTTTGCAAAAGATTGTAGAATCCATCAAACCTAAAAACTTTGGTGTAATTGTTAGAACCGCTGCAGAAGGGAAAAACACATCTGAACTTCACCAAGACTTAAACAATCTTGTAGCCAATTGGCAACTAATTCAAAAAAATCTTAAAGGAGCTGTTGCACCAGAAAAAATTCTTAGCGAACAAACCAAAGCTACAAGCATGCTTAGGGATTTGTTGAATGAAGATTTTAATCGCATTATTGTTAATGATAAAACCATTTACAGTGATACTAGAGCATACATACAAAAAATTGCTCCAGATAAGCTTGATATCGTAACCCTTTATACTGGAAATACTCCAATTTTTGATCATTTTGGCGTTACAAAACAAGTAAAAGGTGCATTTGGCAAAACCGTTAACCTTCCAAGTGGTGCTTATCTTATTGTAGAACATACTGAAGCTTTACACGTAATTGATGTAAATAGTGGCTACAAAAGCGTAGGCAATAACCAAGAAGAAAATGCATTGCAAACAAACCTTGAAGCTGCTGAAGAAATTGCTCGCCAGTTAAGACTTCGAGATTTAGGTGGCATCATTGTGGTGGATTTTATTGATATGAAACTCCCCGACAACAAAAAGAAACTTGCAGATTCTATGGAGCAATTCATGCTTTCAGACAGATCTAAACACGCAGTTTTGGCAATTTCTAAGTTTGGATTGATGCAGATCACCAGACAAAGGATGAAACCTGAAGTCAACATCAACACACAAGAGGTTTGCCCTTCTTGTCATGGTACAGGTAAAATATCTTCCGCCCTAATTCTTGAAGATGATATTGAAAAAAATCTCAGTTACTTATCACTTCAAAACCACAAATCACTAACACTGATTGTGCATCCAATTATGTTTGCCTTTTTGACCAAAGGTTTATTATCCATCCGTAGAAAATGGGCTTGGAAACATAAAATTTCCTTGAATGTAAAATCAAATAATACCTTTCATCTTACTGAATGGCACTTCTACGATAAAAATGAAGAAGAAATTAGGCTCTAATTCAGTTCTATTTTAAATAATACTTTTTTGTATTGCCAGTTATTTTATCATCCATTTTTCTCAAAACTTAGAAAATAGATTTTAATATTAAAAGATTTATTTTATTTTTTTTGATAATCAATTGTAATTATACAATCTGCAGAATCAATTAAAGCTGCACTCGTACATAATATAAACAATTAGCCAATAAATATCAGTTTAGCAAAACCTGTAAGATGATTTATTTATTATTGATTTTGTGGAAAATGTTTTACAAATAAAATCATAAAAATCAATTTTTACCAGCTAATAATTTGAAATTTACAAAAATTTGAATTTCAAGGTGAGCAATAAAAATCTATCCCTTTTTGATGACGAATCTATAATTGATGTAACCAATCAATCATATAGTTTATTGCAAAAAGCAAAATTTATAGGATTAAAAAAGTACATCCCTTCTTGGAACTTGTTATCAACTTTCACTTATTCTGCTATTGAAACTGCTAGCGAAAATCAAATCAATTTTTATAAAATATTTAAAGATCGCTTTTATAAGGGTGAGTTAACAATTTTAGATTACCGATCTCCTACTTATGTTTTTATACTTCTTTTTGATTTTATAAATGAATATGAAAAAGATAAAAATTTAGTCCTTCTTAAGCAAAGAGTTTTTGTTATTAAAAAACATTACGATGTATGCAGAATGTATTGCAACTTTTTTCTTAGACAAATATTAATAGAAGTTGGAGATAATGTTGGTTTAGAAAAACTTATTACGGAAATAAAAAAAGAGGGAGATTACAGAAGCCTATTTGATAACGATTGGAAATTGGGCTACAGGTATAAAATAAAATTAAAACTATCAGACCACGAAGTAATACACCTTAATAGATTAAATATTAAAAATAACAATTTCACTGATATTACGCATTGTCATATTGAAATTGTTAAACTTTATTTAAAGACATATAGTGCATTAGGTAGATTATTTGTACAAGAAAAAACATCAATGGAAATAGCATTTGGAACGGTTGCAGACCTTGTTGCTAGAAAAAACCATAGATTTAGAAATGGCAGTAGAAACTATTTTAATTCTATAGACACCTCATTGGAAGAATTTGTTCATTGTATCTTTTATGCAGCTGAAAATGAAGTAAGAAAGAAATATTTTATAAAACCCAAAAGCATAAAAAAATTAAATTCATATCATATAGAAGCTAAAAAAGCCTTTGAAACTTTAGTCTTACAAAAAATAGAAATAGCAATTGCACCATATATTAATGAAATTGAACCTTTACGTGAAGAAGATGAAATTGCTTTAAATTATATCAATGTTAATCGTTGGAAATCAATATTTGAAAACTTAAAAGTCAACTTTGATGGCAATCTAGAATTATTTTGCAAAGCTATTGATAAGTTGTGTATACAAAATTCCAAACATCCACAAATAGCAAGCATCTATTTAGATGCTTCGAAGTTTATACTTAACCACGATAGATTTACTGCTTTAAAATTATACTTACAATATGCCCTTCAAAATGATTTTACTGGAATCTTTAAAAGAAAACCAATCCCAAGAGAATATACAAAAGTGCTATTTTCAGAAAAAAGTCAATTGGCACAGTATGAAAAAATCATAGATGATTTAATTATAGATAAAGATTTGGAAAAGGCTACTAAAGCAATTCCAACAATTTATGAAGTTGTGAGAAAGAAAATTAATATTGATTTAGATACAATAAATGAAGTTCAAGGTAAACATGCAGATACAGTTAATTTGTTGAGTGAATATTTAAAAGATGAAGAGCAAGATTTATCTATTAAAAATCAAGAAAAGGTAAAATCAAAAACAAAAATAGAAAAGACTGCGATTCCAAAAAGTGAGAAACAATCATATAATCACTATGTAGCGGAAATATCATTATCGGAGATACAAGATAATCTTTTAAAAATGTTTGCTTTACAAGAATTCACACTTTCCTTTAAATCTGTTGAAAAATTTGCAAAAACGCATGGCAAATTAAAAAACCAATTGATTGAAAGCATCAATGATAGTTGTTATGAATTTTTAGATGATTTGTTGATTGAGGAAGAAGATGAAAATTATACA
>CAMBYC010000021.1 GCA_945871875.1 Sphingobacterium thalpophilum | reverse complement strand
CTGATTTCCATCATAGTTTTTTAAAATTCTCTATACTAGTTTACAGATTGTAAAAAATTAATATGCAATCTATTGTAACCGCAGAAATTAGAGAAGTTATAGAAGCCGTTCATTACAGACCTGCCATTTCTATTATCTTGCCTTTTGAGGCTAAGGTGAACTTAAAACGCGATACCGCTCATGCATTGAGTGTAATCACTAATAAACTTGAAAAAGAATTGGCTATCAATTATCCTGAGGATTTGTGTAAAAAAGTGATTGATAAACTTCACAACATTACTGATAATCTAGATTTTGATACTACAAAAAAAAGTATTGCAATTTATGTATCTCCAGTTTTTGAAAAAGTATTGTACCTCGATTTTAAAGCCGAAGAAAAAATTGTAGTTGATGAATCTTTTGAAATTAGGGATTTGGTGTATGGTAAAAAACAAATGCTTAAGTATTTATTGTTGATCATCAGTGGAAAAGAAACCCGTATCTTTTTAGGAAGTACCCAGAAATACATAAAAATTGCAACCCATACTCCTGAAAACGTATTTGCATACATCAATGATCCTCCAGAAAAAGTGGCTAATTTTTCTGATGCCAACGAAAGAAGACGCATTGTTTTAGAAAAATTTCTTCAACATATAGATAAATCTCTCGAAAATATTCTCAACGCTTATCACCTTCCTTTGTTTGTGTTGGCACCTCCCCGCGTATTGGGACATTTCAAAAAAGTTTCTAAACACGAAAACCACGTAATCGAATACATACACGGCAATTTTGATAAATCTAGTTTACAAGAATTAAAGGAAATTATGGAACCTCATATCGAAGCATGGAAAAAAAAGCACCAAGCAGATGTTATTCTACAACTAGATGATGCGGCAAGTAGAAAAAAACTGGCTGTTGGTATTAGAAATGTATGGAGAGAAGCAATGCTATTGAAAGGACATCTTTTGGTTGTTGAAAAAGACTTCATGTATGCAGCCCAACATGCCGCAAAAGCTGATCTAATTTATAAACCAACTGAACCCATCAATCAAATGCTTTATGTAAAAGACGCTGTTGATGATGTTATGCGGCATTTACACAATTTATAAAAGATGATACCCGCCAAAATTATACCTTGGTGCACGAGTATCCATTACAAGGCAAGCCGCCAATGATGACGCACGTTTTCAGCTATAATAATCAAACCATTGTAGCTGGAAAAGGAGCGGCAGAGAGAATCATCAATATTTGTAAATTATCAGCAGTAGACCGAGAATTGGTGAACATTAAAGTAAATGAAATGGCTTTGCATGGTTATCGAGTTTTAGGTGTAGCAAATGCGTTTCCCGAAAATCAAGATTTTCCTGAAGATTCGGACCAATTCAATTGGCAGTTTCAGGGATTAATTGCATTATATGATCCTCCAAAAAAAAATATGAACGAGGTTTTTAAGCAATTTTATAATGCTGGAATCAAGATAAAAATGCTTACGGGGGATTATCCTGAAACTGCAATAAGTATTGGTAATCAAATAGGTATGTTAGAAATTAAATGTGTAAGTGGCGATCAAATTATACAGCTAACAGATGAAGCGTTACAAAAAACGGTAAATGAGTTTACAATTTTTGCCCGAATGTTTCCCGAGGCAAAGTTAAAAATCATAAATGCGATAAAAGCCAATGGAGATATTGTAGCCATGACAGGCGACGGTGTAAATGACGCACCAGCCCTAAAAGCATCAAATATCGGCGTTGCTATGGGAGAAAAGGGAACAGCCATTGCAAGGCAAGCGGCAGATTTAATAATTACGGATGATAATATTGAAAAAATAGTAGTTGCAATTGCTGAAGGAAGAAAGATTTTTAACAACTTGAAAAAAGCGATTAGATATATTATATCGATACATATTCCCATTATTTTTACTGCAGCAGTGCCGGTATTGTTTGGTTGGATGTATCCCAATATATTCACGCCAATTCACGTAATATTTTTGGAGATGATTATGGGTCCAACCTGTTCAATATTTTTTGAAAACGAGCCGGTTGAAGGAGATACGATGCAACAATTGCCAAAAAATAGGGATGTTGGAATTTTTAGGAGAGACGAGTTATTGATTTGTATTGTTCAAGGGTTGGTAATTTCAGGCGGGGTGTTAGGATTGTATTATTATTATATGAATCAGGGTATTCCGTTAGAACAAGTAAGAGGAATTGTATTCAATTCTTTGGTAATCAGCAATGTGCTGCTCACTTTTGTAGATAGAAGTTTTTCTCAAACATTGGCAAAAACCATAAAATACAAAAACAGTTATGTGCCAATTATATTATTTGTTTCTGTGATTTTTATAGTTTCATTAAACACAATTCCAATATTGCAGCAACTGTTCAAAATAGAAGCTATTAGCAATATTCAATTTTTGGTTTGTGCGATGGTGTCTTTTGTTTCAGTGATGTGGTTTGAGGTGTATAAGGTGAATTTAGTGGTTAGTAGTTAGTGGTTAGGTGTAAGTATTTCGAACAAACCCAATAATACTAACAACTAAATACTAACTACTAAATACTAACTACTAATTAATAACCACCTCACTCACAAAAAACCAGCAGGATTTTCCTTTTCCTACGTGCCATTCTGGGGCTTTCATCAATGGTTTGGCAATAAGTTTTACATACCTTGCCTTAGTTTCTAGGAAATCAAACTTATACATACTGGCAACCACCGCCATATCTTTTTTAGGCGTTTCGGGTTTAAAGAATTTTAATGTGTTCCATTTTTTTCCATCTAAAGAGCCTTGAACGGCAATGTAAACCGGCGGAAAAACCCTTGCCGGAAGATGATGTAAAGTATTCACCAACACATTATTTATCGTTTTCGTAGCTCCCATATCAAATGCAATTTCTGCATCTTTATCAATGAAACCCAACCACTTATTTCCTTTATCTTCTGCATCTCCCAAATCTAAATCTGTTAAAGTAGTGGCAGAATCTTTATTATACCTCTTATCTGCAGCTTTTATAAAATTGGTATTTACTATTGGATAACCAACTTTCAAAAAATCTCTTTTGACTGCATCACTATTGACCCAACTTTCTTTAGACGCCTTTATGGTAAAAGTTAAAGGTGCCGAAACAGTAACGGGTCCGTTATAAACCTTCCCGTTTGAACTATCTGGGTCGCTACCATCTAAAGTATATCGAAGGGTTACCCCCCTTAAAAGATGTTTTACTACAATTTGGGTGTCATTCTTTAAAAAACCACTTTCTACATCAACAAATGGAACATTCAGTTTTACCTTCATCGTATCCATTTCTAAATATCCATTGTCTATCTGAACTTTTGGAAATGCCTTATTTAAATTGACAACATCACTACGCGATACTTTACTATCCCAAACATACAATTCTTTTATTTTTGGACTGGCTATCAATGCTTTGATTCCCGAAGCCGTTACCGCAGTTCCTGAAAAGGAAACTGCTGATAAATTTTGCATGTTCGACAATAATTTTACCCCTTCATCGGTAATATCTGAATAATTCACATTTAATCTACGCAAATTTGTTAATCCGCTAATCCATTGCAAATCTTTATCCGATACAGGCATTTTAGACAAATACAACTGTATGATTTGCGTTTTCACTGGTTCTAATTCTTGCAGCAAAGCAGACGAATAATTGTTTTTTCCATAGAAGGAAACAGCCAAAGCTGGAGAATTTTGACCAATTTGTTTGATTACCCGGAAATTATTGTTTAACTTTTTTATTGTTGATGCATCGGCTGCCTCAAAAGCATATACTTCTTCTGTTGAAACTGCAAAATATGGTGTACTGTACGCAGTTGCAAATATTCTTAAGCTGTCGTCTTGTGGACGATCCAATATCCTTTGTTTAAAAGGCATTCCTGCTTTTACCCAAGCTTGCAACAATAAGATTTCGTCTTGCGACAATTGTGGATGATTGGGCGGCGGCATGTGCTTTTTATCATCCAACGGCAAACTTAACCGTTGAAACAATAAGCTTTTATTGAGGTCGTTGGCAACTACAAAAAAGCCAGATTTTCCTCCTTTTATAATGCCGATACTGTCTGAAAGAGACAATGCTCCTTTATTATTGTTTCCTTGGTGGCATTTTCCGCATTTAGATTGGAACAGCAATCCAACTGAGTGGTTGTAGATTTCAGCGTCTTCAGGTTTTATGTTAATGGTTTTTGATGCCATCAAAGGAAGGGTGAGGTAATCTTCACCATGTGTAAGCGTTGCTCCCCAATGGCCAGTAACCATCAACAACAATAAAGATACTGAGGCAATAGATTTAGCCGCCACTTGTTGCTGTGCAATTTGGTTGTGAAATTGATACAATACATAAGCAACCAACGCCAAACTTATACCGCTCCATTTGTGCCAAAGAATTATATCTCCTGAATTTGCTTGTTCTTTTGACAACATCAAACCCATAATTGCACTCCCAATTGCTGTAAGTGCCGCAAAAAGTCGAACACTCTCCCAAATATTTTCTAATGCAGCAACAGGTTTGATCCAATAACTGATGAAAGAAATCACAATCAATACAATTGGAAAATGCAGCAACAGTGGATGCATACGTCCAATCACTTGAAGTGCAGCTGGAATATGAAGTCTTTGATCAAAAACAAACAATATTATCAAAAATATTATTCCGCCAAATGCCAAACTGTTGCCAATTGCCTTAACTGTTTTCATTAAACTTTGCTTAATTTATAGGGATATACTTTTCCAGATGCCCACTGTGCCACATAAATACTTCCTTCATCATCAACACAAACATCGTGTGGATGATTAAACAATTTATCCACTTGTTTTAATGGATTCAACTTACCGTTTTCATAGATTGGTTCAGAACCGCCAATAGTGGAAACCACTTTATTGTCTTTGTTTAATATGACTACAAATCCTGAAGATGGGGTATTCAAATCTGGTGAACGCAAAACTGCCGCATATAAATAATCTCCTTTAATCACTGGTCTGCAAACCGCTGCCCCCGGAACTGGAATTATTTCAAGCAACTTTCCATCTAAACTAAATTTCTTAAATACTGACCTACTTCTATCGGTAATTATTAATGTTGGGGTTGGATTTCTGTAATCAATACAAATTCCGTGTGCATTATCGAGATGTTCATCCCCTACGCCCCTTCCACCAAAATAATTCAACAGCTTTCCATTTGCGTCATAATGCAATATGTATTGAGCACCATAACCGTCTGCAATATAGAACTCACCATTTTCTAAAACAGCTGTTTCTGTGGGAACAAAAGCTTGCTTTTTATTGTAAATTCCCGCCTCCATTGGAGGGTCGATGGTAAAAATGATTTTACCTTCACGAGTGGTTTTATATACTTGGTGTAGATTGGTATCGGTAATAAAATACATATCGTCTTTACCATTTGGTTGAATGGTAAATCCATGTGCCCCCGGAAATTGATTTCCCCAAGTATCAACAAGTCGTCCAGACTTATTATATACAATTACGTTGTTTTTGGTTTCGTTGGTGAGCAATAAGATTTTACCCCTACTGTCTTGCACCATTTCGTGACAATCGTTAACTGGCGTTTTTTCAGGATTGAGAGCACCCCATTTGGTATCTAACCTAAAACGCATTTCGTTATGCCCATAAACCGGACCTTTTTGTGTTGCAAACATATCTTTTGAAATTAAAAATCCAGCGGTACCCATCGCCGTTGTTGACAAAAACGATTTTCTGTTCATCACTTAATATTTTGTTTTATTTGATAATTTTGTATGTTAAACTTACTACTTATCACTTACTACTTACTACTTATCACTTATCACTTATCACTTATCACTTTCTACTTACCACTAACAACTAACTACTAACCACTAATCACTTCCTTCACCACATTCCCATACAAATCTGTAAGTCGATATCTTCTACCTTGGAATTTGTAAGTTAGTTTTTCGTGATCTAATCCTAATAAATTGAGTACAGTAGCCTGAAAATCATGCACATGCACCGGATCTTTGATGATATTATAACCAAACTCATCGGTTTCTCCGTGAACAATTCCAGGTTTTACGCCACCGCCTGCCATCCAGATACTGAAACATCTTGGGTGGTGATCGCGTCCATAATTGTCTTCTTTAATTTCGCCTTGGCAAAAACTGGTTCTACCAAATTCGCCGCCCCAAATAACCAAAGTTTCATCCAATAAACCCCTTTGCTTTAAATCTTTAATTAAAGCTGCAGAAGCTTGGTCAACGTCTAAAGCTTGATTTCGCATTTCATTGGGTAAATTTCCGTGTTGGTCCCACCCTTGGTGATACAATTGTATAAAACGAACCCCGCTTTCGGAGAGTTTTCTTGCCAACAAACAGTTTGCAGCATAGGTTCCCGGCACCAAGCAATCTGGTCCATACATTTTTACAATACTTTCAGGTTCTTTTGAAGTATCAATAATTTCAGGAACGGCAGTTTGCATGCGATATGCCATTTCATATTGTTGGATTTTAGCCGCAATTTCGGGATCTCCGAAATTGGTGTATTCCATTTGGTTCATTTCGGCAATTTTATCCAACATTTTCCTTCTCGAAACACGATCCATTCCGTCGGGATCTTGCAAATATAAAATTGGATTATCGCCGCTACTAAACTGAACCCCTTGGTGCACAGAATCTAAAAATCCGTTGGTCCATAATTTTGAATATACACCTTGTCCATTTCCTTTTCCTCTAGACAACAATACACAAAATGCGGGAAGGTTGCTGTTTTCTGTACCCAAACCATAACTCACCCAAGAACCCATGCTTGGGCGATTACCCACTTGAGCACCCGATTGGAAAAATGTTAATGCCGGATCGTGATTGATGGCTTCTGTATGCATTGATTTTATGATACATATTTCATCAACAATACTGCCAATATGAGGAAAAGCTTCACTTATATATGTACCATTTTTTCCGTGCTGGTTAAATTTATAATAAGAGCCTACAAGCGGAAACTTTGTTTGGTTTGCCGTCATACCTGTTAAACGTTGTCCATTTCGGATAGATGCCGGCAATTCTTGCCCCATCATTTTGTTCAACATTGGCTTATAATCAAATGTTTCCAATTGAGAAGGCGCTCCATTTTGAAAAAGATAAATCACCCGCTTCGCTTTTGGTGCAAAATGTGCAACACCTAATTTCATTGGATCATCGACCAAACCTGCTCCTGAAAACAAATCGGGAATCAACAACGAACCCAATGCCGCTGAACCCAAGCCAAGACTCAATTTCGATATAAATTTTCTACGGCTCACACCGAGACCGTGTTCTAACAATTCTTTTTCCATAATCAAGTTTTTGTAATGGCTTCTTGCATGTTATAAATCACTTGAATCATTTGCATGGTAGCCGCTAAATCTGTATTGTTTTTTGCTTTTGGAACATATTTTCCTACTGCAATTATTTTTGCAACCTTCGATTGATTGGATTTCAAATCCTTTTTAGTTTCTTGTAAATAAACCAACAAGTTTGAAATTTCTACATCATTGGCTTTTCTACAAAGGATTCTTTGAAATGCCTGACTTACAATTTGCTTCTCGTCTGAGGATTTTTGCAAAAGTCTATCTGCTAAAGCCTTAGATGCTTCCAAAACGGTTGGATCATTAAGCATAATTAATGCTTGCAAAGGCGTATTTGTTCGGTAACGATTAACCTGGCATTCGTCTCGATTACTGGCATCAAACATCATCATAGACGGAGGTGGAACAGTTCTTTTTATGAAAGTGTACATCCCTCGGCGATACAACAATTGCCCGGTATCTTGTACATATTTCCTTAATATTCCTCTGCCAGATGAAGCCAATTCCCACAACCCTGGCGGTTGGTAAGGCTTCACACTTGGTCCGCCAATTGAAGAATTAAGCAAACCGCTACTTGACAAAACAATATCTCTAATAAATTCTGCAGAATATCTAAGTCGCGGAGCGTAAGACAAATAAATATTTAAAGGATCATTTTTCAGTTTTTCGGGAGATATCTTGCTTGATTGCTGGTAAGTGGCTGTTAAAACAATTTGTTTCACCAACCTTTTAATGTTCCAACCGTGGTCTCTGAAATCTATAGCCAACCAATCCAACAAAGCCGGATGCGTGGGTAAATCTCCTTGCATGCCAAAATCTGCAGAAGATTTTACCAATCCACGACCAAAAAACTCTTGCCACATTCGGTTAACATATACTCGGGCAGTTAGCGTATTGTTTTTATCAAACAACCATTGCGACAATCCCAATCTGTTTTTGGGATAGGCTGGATTAAAGTTTAGAATAGAAGCAGGTGTAGAAGGGAAAACCTCTTCGGTTGGTGATGCGTAATTACCACGGGCAAGGACAAAAGTCTTGCGAGCAGTGTCTAAATCGCTCATTATTGAAACCTCTAGTTTATTGGTATCCATCATGCTTTTATTGATGTAAGGCATTATGGAATCAATCTCGCGACGTGAAATCAACATTCTAGGGTTTTTGGCATAGGTTTCTGGTCCACCAACTGTTGATTCTAGACCAACTTCTTTTACGCTATTGAAAAAAGCAAAAAGTTGGTAATAATTTTTTTGTGAGATAGGATCGTATTTGTGGTCGTGGCATTTGGCACATTCAAAAGTCATTGCCAGCATTGCCCTGCCAAAGGTTGAAGTACGGTCTGAAACATATTCTAGACGGTATTCTTCATCAATTACGCCACCCTCTTCAGTAATTTTGTGGTTTCTGTTAAAACCGGTTGCCAAAATTTGTTCTTTTGTAGGGTTAGGAAGAAGATCGCCAGCGATTTGCCAAGTAACAAAAGTTGAATAAGGCATATTGGTGTTGAAAGCATGAATTACCCAATCGCGCCAAGGCCATTGTGAGCGATAACTATCGTCTTGGTAGCCATGAGAATCAGCAAAACGGGCAATGTCCATCCATGAAACAGCCATTTTTTCGCCATATTGTGGACGAGCTAGGAGTTCATCTACTTTTTTCTCATAAGCGTTTGGATTATTGTCTTGTAAAAAAGCATTTATTTCTTCAGGGGTAGGAAGAATTCCAGTTAGATCCATTTGCAAACGTTTGAGTAAACGCTCTTTTTCAGCTGGTTCATTAGGAGAAAGTCCTTTTGATTCCATTTTGTTTAAAACAAAATAATCAATCTCGTTTTTAGGCCATTTTAAGTCGTTTACCTTTGGAATAGGTTGATGTGCAGGTGCCACAAACGCCCAATGCTTTTCATATTTTGCACCTTGTTCAATCCACTTTTTTATGATGTGTATTTCATCTGGGGTTAGTTTAGGCAACTTACTTGAAACCATTGGCATAAGCAAGCTGGTATCTTCTGTAGAAATTCTTTGATAAACTTCAGACAAAGAAGGTTTACCTGGAACCAATGCAAATTTATTCGGATGATCTGTTAAGGCTTTGTAAGCTTCGGAAGGTAAATCTAATCGGAGTCCCGCTTCGCGGGTTTTTGCATCTGGTCCATGGCATTTAAAGCATTTATCAGATAAAATGGGGCGTACATCATAAGTGTAACTGATTGCCCCTGAAGGACTATTACTTGAATTAGGATTTGATGAACATGAATTGAGTTGCATTGCTATTAATAAAATAGATGCAGCAAAATACAAGTACAAACCAAAGGTAAGTTTCATGTATGGCATTATTAAACAATCGTGATTTATAAAGAAAGTTTAAGTTACTAACATTTTGTTCAGATTTGCAAAATATTTGATACTAAATTATGAAAAGAAACAAATTTAATTATCTAAAATTTTAGATACTATAGACATTTAGTATCTAGATAGAATATTTATGTACGTAATGGTAAATAAATATTGATAATGGTTGATTAAAAAACCTAACCATTTCATTTGGGGTAAATTGATAATAACAACTTTTGGGTAACTTTTTACACACCTATCTATCAAAAAATTACGCAAAATAAATTACGCACAAAATCAAGCTGTCAATAAGTTGACAGCTTGATTTTGAAAAAAGTTTGACTAGCGTTGGATTAAGCTAAGGCAAAATTACTTTTGAAGTATCATTTCTTTAAACTTCTGATACTCCTTAATAATTTTCTTGGTGTAGCGAGGCTTGTTGCTAAGAATTTCTTCTTTTACCAATTTTGCTTGCTTTACGCCAAGTTGCTTAGGATAATACTCTGCAGCAAAATGCATTAATTCAATAATAATAGGCAATGTATCAATCCCTTTTTGAGTAACCGTGTAATAATTAACCTTTTTATTGGTTAAAGACGGTGTCTTTTCAAGAATTCCCTCAACAGCCAATTTTTTTAACCTATCGGCTAAAATATTTGTAGCAATAGTTTCTGAGAGCTCTGAAAACTCTTTAAAAGTAGACTGCTTATACAATAGCATATTTCTTACTAAAATTAAAGACCACTTATCCCCTAAAACGTCTAGTCCAGTTGCTAATGGACAGCTAGATCTGAATTTAATTTCTTCCAATTTGAAAATTGTTTAGAAAGTTTAAAATAAAAAAATTGATTGAACCTTTGTACTTGTATTAACAAATGTAAGAAACAAATAATCATAATTCGCATATTTTAGTTCCAAACTATACGAATTATTACTTCATTTCGTCTTCCGAAGATTTGATATGGAGGATTATACCCCAAATATCGACAATTTCCTATGGTGGTAATCCCTTTTTCAAGTAGAATTTTGAGCAATTTATTTTCATAAATACGTAATTTTTTTTCATTTACAAATCCACCAAACCGAATTGCAGCAACATATTCATCAGCAGATTGTTGAATTTTGACCCCAGAATCGTTAGGAATAGGCAAATTTGAAGCATTGTATCCTTTAGGCATAACAAAACTCATCGAAGAAGATTCATTGTTAATATCCATTTGAACGGGTGAAGTCATTGCAATTTTGGCATTTTTATCATTTCCTCCAAAAATAAATCCAGCTAACTTTCTGAAACCTGGTCCAGCCAACTCCTGATATGTTTTAGCATTTGATGTAACAGTTGCCAAAGTTGTTGCAGGATAAAACCTTATTTCAATGTTGTCTTCCTTTTTTACAATCTTGTAAGGTTGTAACTCAGTTGAATTGTTAGAGGCAATCATAGAAAATTGTAGTAACAAAAAAGCTGCCACGGCTAAGGTTAATATTATCATAATTGCTTTCATTATTATAATTCTGAAAAGATTTGTTAATTGTTTACAATTATAAAATTTGATAGATGTTTTGACTCAATATTTAAAAGATAAATTTATACTTTTTTTTGATTATTAACTTTTATATTTGAAATATTCTACATATCAATTCTAGAGTGATACAAGCTTGTAGAAATATAAATCACTTCATGCAAAAAGTAGCTTTGAACCATGAAAAAACAAAAAACACTTTACCACATTGTAGTAGATCGCAGCGGATCAATGAGCGACTGTATTCAACAAACCATTGATGGATTTAATGAGCAAATTACAAGCGTTCAAAAATTGCAAGAAAATTTTCCTGAAGAACAAATAAGCATCGGATTGACTTTATTCAATACAAATGTTGAAATTGTATATTCAGCAATAAATCCTAATGAAGCAGATTTATTGAATTCAAGAAATTATGTTCCTGGTGGAAGCACTGCCTTATTAGATGCAATTGGGTTGACTACAAAAAAACTTGAGAACGATCAATTTGAATCCAATAAAACAATACCTACCACGGTAGTAGTAGTAATATTAACGGATGGTTACGAAAATTGTTCTCGCACATTTAGTTTAAATGATATAAAACAAACCATTTCAAGGCTTGAAGCTACCGAAAAATGGACATTTAGTTTTATAGGTGCAACACTTGATGCTGTTGATGTTGCAGAAAGTTTTAACATCAAACGAGAAAATAGCTTGTATTTTATGAAGCACAAGATGAATGAAGAAGTTTTTGAAAGACTAAATTTCTCTATGCGTTCTTATGTGGATAAAAAAAGTAGAGGAGAAAAATTAGATAATTTATTTGATAAAAAAACCGATGAAAATACACCTGATTAAGAGTCCTGAAGTTGCCAAGGAACTGTTTACTGAAGTGGTAAAACTGCTTCAGGCAGTTCCTGGTGCTTTCAGTTTTTCTGCTAATGATGAATTTTTGATTGATTTTAATCAAGAAGAACTAGAAAATCACATTTTTAAAGATGAAAAGGAATTTTCACATAAAACACTTTATAGTATAAAATATAAAGAAATCGTTGGTGAATCTCGAGTATTTCCTTATCATACAAAAACAGTAAGTTGGAAATCACTTTTCGAAAAATGTGAATTGTTTCGAGCCAAAAATAAGATTTCAAATGATGAATATGTTTTCTTGTTAACCAATATTCCCAACGAAAACAACTGGTTTTCTTCACTCGATTTCAAAAATCCGATCAACGGATTTATACATACTGCCGATTGGGATTATTATTTAGAATGTAATCCCGCATTTCCAATAGCTTATGAAGTAATTGCGTTGATACTTCACAAATACAGTTTTGCAAATGTTGAAGAGCTGGAAAAAATGGTACACCAAAAGCCTGTTGGTTGCATAAGCGATATGTGCATGCAAAAAAACGAAATCATTTTGAAAATGCGAACGGCTGATGTTTGTCCAAAATGTATGGCAAAAATTAAAGAGCGATTGCCAATACCTTTTATCATTCATTCTTTAGCATTATTGGAATCTTTAAGGGTAAAAATGTTGTATGCACAAAATTTCAAACAATTTACACCATTGAGTAAGTTATTGATTACCAAAGATTTCAAACTATTTTTGCCAGATTTCCAAAATATAGAAATTAACCTTCGTCCATTAGAAAAAACATTGTATTTTTTGTTCTTACAAAATCCTAATGGAATTTTAATGAGTCATCTTACCAACCACCGCGAAATGTTGTATAAAATTTATGAGGGTATTTCCAATTCGGGTGATATACATGAAATGAAAGTCAGAATCAATCAAATGTGCAATATTCTAGACAATTCTGCGAGTGAAAAAATATCAGGAATAAAAAGAGAGTTTAAAAATAAAGTAGGCGAATCAATTGCCAAAAACTACATTATTGAAGGTGCTAATGGCACAAGTAAAAAGATTTTAATTGACCGAAAATTGGTAGAATTTGATAAGAATCCATTCAATTAACCACCGGATAATAAATTTCACCCCAATTTTCTTGGTAGTTTTGCATCATAATTTCTATAAAAACAGGAATCAATAATTGTAACATATTGTTTCCTGTTTTTACTTGCTCGCGATTTACTTTGCTTTTGTAAGTTGCTCCACCATGAATAAGTTGATTTCGTAATATATATAGACGATCTAAAACAACCTCTAATGTTCCGGTAACATTGAAATTTGAAAACATTTTGGTTGCATCAATTTTAGATTTCTCAAAAGCTAATCTCCAATCTTCAATTTCACCTCGATGAAAATCCCAAAATGGTTTGAACAAGTAACGATTGTCTATTAAATTTAAAATCGGACCCGAAAAATTATTCCACAATAAATTATAAATCCTTTTTTCTGTATCGTGATGTACCAATTTTGCAATAAAGGCACTAAAATTTTGTCGCTCAGCTTGGATTCTATCGTTTGGATTTCCATAA
Organism: Sphingobacterium thalpophilum; assembly: GCA_945871875.1. Taxonomy (GTDB): domain Bacteria; phylum Bacteroidota; class Bacteroidia; order Chitinophagales; family Chitinophagaceae; genus Pollutibacter. The sequence continues at coordinate 19,577 of CAMBYC010000021.1, read as the reverse complement.
CATGCATTAAAAGCAATCCACAAACTCACCAATTGTAAATCTAAATTAGATTCGCAATCTTCAGCACTTTTTAACCAACTTATAGCTCTATGAATTCGAATATTATGCGACTCGCTAAATGCTGACCGCTCATTCTCAAATTTTTCTTTTAACTTATTAGATTGCAACATGTGAAATGAAAAATGTAAATGTTTATGCTTGCGAATTCAATATAACAAATTTTCCACTTCACATGCAAAAGCATATCTATTTTCACAGAATATTGAAAGAATATTTTAAACTTAATTTGAAAAAACCTTTTTCAAAAGATCAGATGTTCTAGCTAAAGGATCTTTACGAATATTTTTTTCCTCAGAAGCAATTTGGTTGAATAAAGCGATTAATGCTTTATCGGTTACATAACCGGTTAAATCTGGATTGATTTTTTGTAAACTGAATTTATTGTAAGCAGAAATAATGGTTGTCCAATTTTTTGTAGCACCTGTTTTTTCAAGGGAGGCTTCAATTACTGGGCGGAAAGCTTGGGTAAGAGAAGTTGTGGTTGATTTGCGAAGAAACCCTGTAGCGGCAGTATCAGGTCCTCGTAAAATACCCAATGCATCTGTTACCGTCATTTGTTTAATTGCATTTACAATTATTGGGGCAGCTTGTTTGCTAGCTTCTTCTGCACCACGATTTATAGTTAAAATAGCATCGTCAACTTGTTTACCTAAACCTACTTTGCGTAATGTGTTTTCAACTTTTACAGCTTCTGGTGGAAGCAATATTTTTATGGCTTCATTGCCAAAAAATCCGTTTTCCTTTGATAAAAATGCTGTTCCTTTTTGTGTTCCGTTTGCCAATGCCTCTTTTAATCCAGCAATTATTTCATCATTTCCTAATGCACCTGCCTTATTTGTATTTACAACTTCTTTTGCCTTATTCAACAATCCTTTTAATCCCTGTGCATTGATTGATGTAATTAAAAACAAAACAGAACAACTGATTAAAAGCATTTTTTTATTCATAATGCAAATTTCAAGAAATTATCTATTCATTTCTATTTCTAATTGATAAAATTTAGTTAAAATTATAGGTTATTTAATTTCAAAAATCTATTTATTAACGATTTATAAAAAACAAATTTTAAGAATTAATAAAGTTTTGTTTTATGTTATAAATCAATTTTATAGCCCACAACTGGAATTAGTTTTAATAGATAATTGTATTTTATTGATTTTGTAGCATCATCATAATATTGGGAAACTTGATTTTTTCGATTCGTCAAATTTTGAACCCCCAAAACCAAACTACCTGTTCTTTTTTGGTATTGTATTTTCCATTCGGTTTGTAAATCAATTCTAAAAAAAGGTGCCAATTTTTCTTCATAAATTGCATTGCTGTAAAGTATAGTTGATTTTTTCAATTTGGATTGAGCCAAATCAATAGGAGTAACCCTTACCCCGCCCGTATGAATTACTTTTAAGTTCAAAATATAAGATGATGGTCTTTTGGTATTAAACATCCATTCTTTACCAAGCAAAAACGTCCAAGCATTGTTTGAATTAAAGCGAGTATTGCGCCAAACATTATCCGAAGGTAAATAGGTAGAATTGTATAAACTCACAGTTGCCATCAAATAAAACTGATCATTCCAATAACGTTCTAGGGTAAATTCTAATCCGGTATTTTTTCCTTTTCCATTATTAGCAAGGGTTTCAATAGAAAAATTATCTTCTAAATTGATTACACTATAATTTGTTGACTTATTGTAATGAATTGGAATTTTATACAATTGCTGCAAATACCACTCGGCTCTTAGATTCCAATTTGGAGCAAATTGGAAATTATACCCGAAAACAAAATGTTTAGCCCTAGAAAAATCTAAACCCATATTGGGTTGAATGGTATCATTTCCTACTTTAATTCGAGCAAAATAATATCCAATAGGCTGAATTTGACCATGCAAACCATACCCCAAAGTCAATGATTGGTTATTTGATAATTTATAAACCATACCCATTCTAGGCTCAACTATTGAAGTTTTGTTTAATGCAAAATATTGTCCATGCAATCCCAATTGAAAACTAAATTTATTATTGGGGCTCCATTTCCATTGTGAGAAATAATTCGTTAACCTAGTATCTCCGTTAGATTTAATTTTATCAGTCAAAATATTATTTATTGTTTCTCTCTGGATTAAATCAAATCCTTTAGCTGAAGTATAAATTCCAGCTTTCAACAAATGGTGGGTATTGAATTTATGGGTTAGTACAAGGGAAGTCACCAAATTTGTTTCATCAAATTTGTTTTTTCTTCCAAAAATCAATGGACCGTTTATTCTATTGTAACGATTATCTTCCTCTTTATAGTTATAGCCATTTAAACTAATGATAGATTTTATAAATGTTTTTTTGCCTAAAATATACGAATGTGTAAATCCAAGAGCACCAGTATTGCTCGCATCAAGACCTCCTCTTCTTGAATTAGGAGAATTGGTCCAAGTTATAGAATCTGAAACTGGAGTTGCTTTTTGTTGGCTGATACCACCAAATCCAAAAATGGAAAAATCGCCAAGTTTTTTTGTTGGCAAATGAATGTTAAAGGAAAGGTCTTGAAATGAGGTAGGTGCTTGACTTATATCAAATCCTAGATTTTGCATAAAAGTCAAGAAAGCGTAACGATAATTTACAAGATAAGAGCCACCATAACCTTTTTTAAAATATCCCTCTTCGGCTACATCAATTCCAATAGTGCTTATAGAAAAAGTATGTTCGCGTTTGTTTTTATTACCTTTTCGTAGGTGAATGTCAAAAACCCCTGCCATTGCGTTTCCGTATTCTGATGGAAAAGCACCTGTAATAAAGTCAGAATTTGCCAATAATTGGGCACTTAAAATTGAAATTGCACCACCTGAAGTTCCTACACGTGCAAAATGGTTTGGGTTAGGAACATCAACACCCTCCAATCGCCAAAGCAAACCTCGGGGAGAATTTCCTCTAATTACTAAACCATTTCCGTCACTATTGTTTGTTACACCTGCAAATGCTGTAGCAATTCTAGAGGGGTCGTTTAAACCGGCTGCAAAATGGCGAGTTTCCTCTACACTAAACATTCTAGCACTAACAATAGCCAAATCATTTAAAGCTTTGGATTTATTTGTTCTACTTTTTATGATAATCTCCTTGTCGATGGTTACTTCTTCTTCCATTTCAACGGTGATAGAAAATTGTTTTCCAGATTCAATAGAAAGATTTGAAAGCGTAACTGTTTTGTAACCAATATAACTAATCCTTAAAGTATGTTTACCAATCGGTACGGCATCAAACTTAAAATTACCAGAATTGTCAGATGCAGTTGTAAAGTTAGAATTAGAAAGCAATTCAATAGAAGCTCCTTTAAGAGGTGTTTTCACTGAACGGTCAATAACTGAACCACTTATATTTTGGAATAGTTTGGTTTGAGCAATTGCATTATTTGTGTAAATCAGGTAAAATCCTGATAAGAATAATATGAAAAGATTTTTAGGCTTCATTGAAAAGATTGATCGAAAATTCGTAACAAATATAAGGACTAGAAGATAAAAATCTTGTCAGTAATTATTAAACCAAAATACCTCTAAAATATAGAGATATGATATTTTTAAGCCTCAAAAAGATTTATGATAAATAAAATTGTTCAATTTTTCAAGATAAAAGTACTCAGATTAAACAGTGATCGTTGGGATTATCAATATGTTAAAGGAATGTGGGATGGAATAATTTTAGTGACAAAATAAATTAAATATCAAAAAAATTTATTTTTTAAGGGAATCTCTAATTTCGGTCAACAGCTCTTCTGTTTTAGACACGGAAGCTTGAATAAAGACATCTTTCTTTTTAAGTGAATTAATTGCTTTTATAATAAGAAACATTACAAATGCAACAATAGCAAAATCGATTAAAGCGGTAACAAAATAACCCCATTCTAAATCTACTTCTGCTCCTGCGGGAATTATAATTTTACCGGTAGGATCTTTAACTTCTTCAATTGCATGTTTTAATACAACTTTTTTATCATTGAAGTTTTGTCCGCCGGTAAGCATTCCAATAATGGGGGCGATAATTTTCTCTGTAAAGGTTGAAACCACTTTTCCAAAAGCTCCACCCATAACAAAAGCAACAGCAATATCTACTAAATTACCTTTGAGTGCAAATTCTTTGAATTCCTTAATAAAGCCCATTTAATGTATTATTTTTTGGTATCGATTTGTAAATTATTGATAAAATCATAAGTATGAAAATCTTACAATTAGCTATACTTCAGAATTTTAAAAACCAAACTATTAGTGTTTGTTACAAAAATCATTCCTACAAAAAACAACGGATTATAATATATAGTTATAATCCGTTGAAAAGGAGTTCTTTCTGCGACAAATCTGTAATCGAATATTTTAAGCTTGTATTTCTTTAATCTTTTCTCTAATCTTTACTTCAATTTGACCTGCCAATTCAGGATTATCAGCCAACAATTGCTTTACTGTATCTCTACCCTGACCAAGTTTATCACCATTGTAACTGAACCAGCTTCCACTTTTATTAATTATTCCTAGTTCTACACCCATATCTAAAATTTCACCGGTTTTAGATATACCCTCTCCAAAAATGATGTCAAATTCGGCAGAACGAAATGGTGGAGCAACTTTATTTTTTACCACTTTCACTTTAACCCTATTTCCGATCGCTTCATCACCATCTTTAATTTGTGCAGATCTTCTAATGTCTAAACGAACTGAAGCATAGAATTTCAAAGCATTACCACCAGTTGTGGTTTCTGGATTACCAAACATTACTCCAATTTTTTCTCTAAGCTGGTTGATGAAAATACAAATTGTGTTGGTTTTTGAAATGGTTGCAGTTAATTTTCTCAAAGCTTGCGACATCAACCTTGCTTGTAAGCCCATTTTACTATCGCCCATCTCACCTTCCAATTCACCTTTAGGTACCAATGCTGCAACTGAATCTATAACAACCACGTCAATTGCACCAGATAAAATTAATCTATCTGCAATTTCTAAGGCTTGTTCACCATAATCTGGTTGAGATATCAATAAATTATCTACATCAACACCCAATTTCTGAGCATAAGCACTATCAAAAGCATGCTCAGCATCTATAATTGCACAAATACCACCCTTTTTTTGTGCTTCTGCAATTACATGTGTTGATAAAGTTGTTTTACCAGAACTTTCTGGTCCATAAATTTCAATTACCCTTCCTTTAGGTAATCCGCCTATACCTAGTGCTAAATCTAAACCAATAGACCCAGTTGATATAACTTCTTGAACATGTATGCCACGTTCGTTCATCATCATAACACTTCCCTTTCCAAAATCCTTATCAATTTTATCAATCGTTAATTTTAACGCCTTTAATTTGTCCGAATTAGATAAGTCTGTATTTTCTTTGCCCATTTTCATTTAAATTTTATCGAAAGTAAAGGTAATTTAAATTTTAAAATATAAGCTAATTTATTTAGCAGAAAATAAACTAAATTTTTTAGTTTTATTCTCACAAAATAATGAGGATTTAACCATATATTCTTAGTTATTTTCTATTCTTAATTTAATAATAATTAATTCATCTTAACACTTCAATCACAGAATTACATTTGCATATACACACTAATAATATATTTATGAAGTTTATAGCTGTTTTACTATTGTTTTGCTGTTGCATTAATGCCAGCTTTGCTCAAAAAGAAAAAAAAATAAACCTCCCAAATGGTTGGTCTATATCCCCAGCTGGAAGAAATATTCCCCTCGGCGACCTCCCTCTAAATATTGCAGTTTCTGCTTCTAAAAAATATATCGCCGTAACCAATAATGGTCAGAGTGTTCAATCTATTCAACTTATTGACCCTAAAACCGAAAAAATCCTCCATACAGTTACCATCCCTAAATCTTGGTATGGATTACAATTCTCAGCAAATGAAAAATTTCTATATGCTTCTGGAGGTAACGACAATTGGGTTTTACGATATCCAATAATAAATAATAAATTGAATAAACCAGATACATTTTTATTAGGAAAAAAATGGCCAAATAGAATTTCACCAGCCGGAATTGCATTGGATGAAGCAAACAATAAAATGTATGTGGTTACAAAAGACGACAACAGCCTGTATATATTTAATATACAAACCAAAGCTATCATCAATAAAATAGCACTTGGTGCCGAAGCTTATACTTGCATTTTATCACCAGATCATAAACAACTCTACATTTCGCTTTGGGGTGGCGACAAATTAGTTACAATAAATACCAATACGCTAGCTCAAACAAGCTTGCCTGTTGGAGACAATCCCAATGAAATTTGCCTATCGAAAAATGGCAGTTTTTTATATGTTGCCAATGCCAATGACAATTCAGTGTCAGTTATTGATACAAAAAAGAATACAGTTATTGAAACGCTTAATGCTGCTCTTTATCCAGATGCAGTAGTAGGTTCCACTTCAAACGGGGTGGCTTTGAGTGAAGATGAAAAACAATTGTATATAGCAAATGCCGACAACAATTGTTTGGCAGTTTTTGATGTAAAAATTCCGGGTGCTAGTAAATCTGCTGGTTACATACCTACTGGTTGGTTTCCTACTAACGTAAAAGTGATTGGTAAGAAAATATTTGTTACCAATGGAAAAGGGTTTACATCAATGGCTAACCCTTACGGACCTAACCCGCTTGGTGAAAATGAAGAAGTAAATTTTCAAAAAGGAGATTTAAACAAACCGAAAGAAGTACAGTACATTGGAGGCTTGTTTAAAGGAACGATGTCAATTATTGATGTACCAACTGAAATGAAACTTAGTGTATGGTCAACAATGGTATATAAAAATTCACCCTACACAAAAGAAAAAGAACGCAATGCTGCTGGAGAAATTGGCAATCCAATTCCAATGAAAGTGGGTGACAGCTCTCCAATTAAATATGTGTTTTATATTGTTAAGGAGAACAGAACTTATGACCAAGTGCTAGGTGATATGCCAGAAGGAAATGGCGATACCAGTTTGGTGCTATTTGGAAAAAACATCACTCCCAACCAACATAAAATTGCTAAAGAATTTGTTTTGTTAGATAATTTTTATGTAGATGGAGAAGTAAGTGCTGATGGACACAATTGGAGTTTAGGGGCATATTCAACTGATTATTTAGAGAAAAACTGGCCAACAAATTATGGTGGCAGGGGTGGAAATTATGACGCTGAAGGAACAAGAGAAATCGCAAACAACAAGAATGGTTTTATTTGGGACTTGTGCAAAAGAAATGGTGTGAGCTATCGCACTTACGGAGAATTTGCAGATGATTATAAAGCCAATTTACCGGTTTTAGAAAATCACTTTTGTACTTATTTTACAAGTTGGGATCAAAGTGTTAGAGATACAACTAGGGTAAGACAATGGAGAAAGGATTTTGATTCATTGTATGCAATTAACGCAGTTCCGAAACTTAACACTTTTAGATTCATCAATGACCATACAGAAGGACTAACACCTGGGCGTCCAACACCTTTTGCACATGTAGCTGATAATGATTTGGCTTGTGGAATGTTTATAGAAGAACTGTCTAAAACTCCAATTTGGAAAGAGTCGGCAGTATTTATTTTGGAAGATGATGCACAAGATGGTCCAGATCATGTTGATGCTCACCGTTCTATTGCATTTGTTGCTGGGGGATTTGTGAAACGTGGTTTTGTTGACCATACTGCTTACACAACTACCTCTATGCTAAGAACTATGGAATTGATACTTGGACTTCCTCCAATGACTCAATTTGATGCTGCAGCTACACCAATGTGGAACTGTTTCAGTAAAACAGCTAATCTTACTCCTTTTACTGCTGTTCCTGCATTGGTTGATTTAACACAAAAAAACAGCTCAAAGAAAACTCCTTTGGCATTAAAAAGCATGAAATTTGATTTCACCAAAGAAGATAGAGTTCCTGCAATGGAATTTAACGAAGTCATTTGGAAAGCTGTAAAAGGGGAAAATTCCGTTATGCCTGCACCTGTTAGATCTGCTTTCTTAAAAAGTGAAAAGTGAGTTTAAGCTATATATGATTGTTAGATGTACAGGATATTTTAAACCTGATTTAAAATATCTTGTACATCTACTTTTCTTATAGAAAATTATGAATTACCTACTTAACATTTTTCGGGATGTTGACTTAAATACCTAAATTATTTCCTTCAAAAAAGAATTTATATCTTTTTTTTTAGTTGGTGAATATTTCAATCACTTCAACTTATAATTCCGGTAACTTGTATTGATTCCCAAATACTTATAAAGCCACTTTTTTAAACGCTCTTTTGTAGTAATTTTATTAAACGAAATATCGTAATCAAATTCCCAATTCTTTTCTTCAATCCTTTTTTGCATCACTTTTGGATGTGTGCCTTTAAACAATTCAAGTTGATCAATAGATAAATAATCAAATGAATTATCTTTTGCAATATTTTTTTCTATCCATTGGTCGCTATGCCAATAAGCACTTGAATTGATGATTTTCTTTTGCATTACCTCCGGTTCTTTTACCCATCCGTAGTGATAAATTGAAGCATCTACTGGTTTCACATTTAATTTTTCATTTTTTCCCTTTCTGAAACCTTGTGCATCCAAGTAAGAATATATGGATCGATTGGGTTTAATGATTCGTATTTCATGGGCATACCATTTTAAACTTGATCCAACATAATTATATGATCCATAAAAATGCACATAATCAAATAGCAATCCATCTATAGAATCATTATTGAGATATTGCTTCATTTTTTGTAAAATCACTTGATGGTATTTTTCATGCAATACTTCATCTCCCTGAATATAAAAAGCCCAATCCACATCTTTTGGAAGAAATGAAATTGCTTTATTTGTTTCATCAGCTAATACAGAACCTCCTTCTCTTTTTGTATCGTCCCAAACCGTTTCAACAATATTAATCTTGGGGTCGTTTATGCTTTTTATTAGTTCAAGCGTTCCATCATCTGAATTACCAACTGCTATAATAAATACATCACAAATAGGTAATAACGAAGTAATAGATTCAATGATCGGATAATCATATTTTACTGCATTTCTTATAATGGTAAATCCTGCTACTTTCATTTAATCTATTTACTTTTTTACAATTTTTGTAAAATTAACGGATGCAGTTAAACTAATCATTCTAATTTAATTTTTCTCCATTTGTTCTATAATTCCTGTTACTTCTTTTTCTGTAGAGCGCAATTTACCCTGACAAAAACTAATTAATTCAGACGCTCGTTTTACTTTATCTGCCAAAATATCAACCGAAACGGTTTCTAACTCAATTTCTCTTGCAATTTGCTGAAGCTCTGTATAAGCGGCTTCATAAGTCATTTTTGATTCCATTATCATTTAGATTTTTTATTTACGGTAACATCGAATTCAGTTTGCTTAAGTCTAAAGCTGATGTCGTCACCCATTTTGATAACATCAGGATTTGTAATGATTTTACCCTGTTTTTCAATAATAGCAAATCCGCGTTGTAGAATATTTTCTGGCGACAATACCCGAATTAAAGAAACAAAATGATTCAAATAACTCTTTTGGCTTTTTAAAAATTGCAAGTTAAAGGTGGAAATATTAGACAATAAATTCCTTAAATCAGCTTGCTTACTACTTATTATGATTTGTGGTTTACTTACAAATGTTGACGAAATTCCAATTAAATTGTTTCTTTTGTGTTGTAAATTAGCCGTTGATTGCTGGGTTACAATTCTTTGCAATCTATAAAGTGATTCAAGATAATCTTTTAAATAATCACGAGTTTTATTGATGATTGTTGCATTCAACTGTGGAAGTGATTTGTTGTAGAATGCCAACAATTGTTGACTTTTCATTACAATTTTTTGTTGAGCTAGATTCAATTGTTGTTCAAAATTCGCGTTATATGCGATGATAAATTCAGCCGCTTTTGTTGGGGTTATGGCATTGGTATGTGCCATTAAATCAACAATACTTTCGTTTCGTGTATGCCCTAATCCAGTAATAATGGGTAAAGGATAACGAGCTACAATTCTACCCAAATCAAAATGGTTGAAAACTAGAAAATCAGTTTCTGCACCGCCACCCCTAATAATTACGAGAACATCATAAGTTTTTTTACTTTCAAATACAGCTATGATGGTTCTGAAAATTAAATCTGCATTGTTTTCGCCTTGCACAACTGTAAAATAAGGATCTACCGAAAATTTATATCCTGCTTGGTTCAGCTCAAGAGTTTTTATAAAATCTTCATAACCAGCAGATTGTGCCGAACTAATTACTGCAATATTTTGAATGACAACACCAAAATCTAGGTTTTTATTTTTAGTAACAATTCGGTTGTTTTCTAGCCAAACATATTGTGAACATTCTTGAAGCAATTTATTGATGGTTTCCCGGCGTTGACGCTCCATTTCACCGAGCGTAAAACTGGCATCAACATCAATAATAACCAATTTTAAACCATATTGAAAATGATAATCTACCTTAACTTGTAACAAAACAGAAAGGCCGGCACCTAATTTTTGTCCGGTTTCATTTTCAAATACTTGAATTTTTTCATGACCTTCTTTCCAAGCAACGGCACTAATTTTTGCTAAAATTGAATTGTTTCCCTTTTCAACCAATTCGAGGTAATGGTGATTTTTATCTGTCTTCAACGAGTAACCAGCAATATCAGCAATCACCCAGTAGGTTTGAAACTGGAATGCATCATTGAGTGTTTTAGAAATTAAACCGGTGAGTTCTGATAGTTTTAGCTTTTGCACTTCGGCAAGTTAAAAAGTGAATCATAAAATTAGCATATCCTACCGAATAAAATTGCCAAAATGATCAATAGGCGTTGAAAATGGATCAATAAAATCATTTATAAATTCGGCAAAAATTGCTCTTTTTAAATAATCGTTGTTGTGCAATTGAAATTTAACTTCAAAATCCATTATTTTCTTAATTAGAGAAGATGAGTTTTTATCAAGATTTTTTTCTTTCAATTTAACAATCAATTCTTTTGCATATTTCCAGGTAATGTAATTTTCTTTAGGAACTGGAAATGAAACTCTTGAATAGCTCTCAAAATGTTGTAAAAAGGGTTTGGCTTCAACCAAAGAATCTGGATAAAACCAAGTTTGGTTTGCCCATTTGTAAGGCAGAGGTTTGCCTCTTAAAATTCCTGTAGCACCAATTTTTTGGACAGCCATAAAATTGGGGTGATCCGGATTAACGTCGATATACGGCATAACCATTGCATGGTTGTTGAGCAATTCTTGTTGCACCAATCTTACTGGAATTTTGCGGGTAGAAAGTTTCAATTTCACAGCCAATGCGGCTAGGGTGCCAGCGGCTTGTCCAGTCAACAGAACAACTGGCTGCAAACGGGTTGTACCATTAACCACATTACTTACACTTATGCCCTTTTCAGCTGCAATCAGATTTTCGGTAGTTTCGGGAATTAGACTACCCAAGGGTAGATTATAAGATGGGATAGGATAAAACTCCAATTGTTGGGGTGCATTCAGATTTTTTTTATGGTGATGGTCGATGGGATAATCGCCTACAGCAATTCCGGTTCGGTACAAAGGCGAAGTAAAATCGAAAGGATTTGCAATTGCAGGCATCGTAAAACGAACTATACCTTTTAATCTTCTACCCTCCCGATGGTATGGAATCAATGCCAAACGATCTAGTGTAGGAAATTCATCATCTGCCAATCCAAGATTTTTGAATCCCAATTCGTTTTGGATAAAATAGATGAACCTTAGGGTAGTTGCTTTTGCTTTTTCCAAAGCTATATTTCTTTGAGGTTCAGACATTTCAACCACATCTAAGTAAGTGTCATTTCCAAAAATTGGCCAATTTAGTAGGTATTTATGGTTTGGAAGTTTGGCATAATTCAACATGTTTTGGGCAGTATTTCCTGGTGCCTTTCTGGTAGAATCGTGGTAGAAGTTTTTATTGGAAGCGTCAAACTCTGAGAGGTTGTAAAACTTAGGTTTCACAATGGTACAATCTGCTTTTGGACCATAATCTCTCAAAATGGCAGTAAAGGTGAGGTCTTGAATGATGCCATTGGTTTCTTTAACCCCCACATTTTCGCCAGTTGTAGAACCCGCTTCCATACCTAAACTGTAAGGAGTTTTAGATAAGGCGATTACATCACCCAATTCTGTGGCATCAATAATTTGTTTTGCATAGATTGTGAACGATTCATTTTTCGCGTTTGTAAAGACGATAGCTTGAAGGAATTTGTCTTTTTTTATAACTCTTGAAGGATAAAATCCGTAAATAATTTTGAGTTTCGGGGTATTTGCAGCAATTGCTTTAAAGATACTATCGGCGATATGGGGTTCAAATTGCGTATTGCTTACCCAACCGGTTTCTAATTTTTGGGGGCTACCATAAACTTTATACAATTCATTTCTGAATTCGTTCCAAAATCCAGAAGGGAGGGAATGGTTTCCATCGGTGGCAGAAACGCCGGCAGCAGAAAGCATTCCACCCAACCAGAGAGAATTTTCAACAATGGTTGTGGCAACGCCCAATCTTGCGGCTTGAATTCCCGCTGAGGTTCCTCCAGTTCCGCCGCCAACTACAAGAATATCCGTATGCTTTATAGATTGAGCATTTGCAGTACAGTTGAGTACAACAATTATTAAACATATTTTGAAATAATTAGATATGTAAAACTTGGTTTTCTGCTTCATTGTGCGGGTTTTTATAGACTACAAAATAATAAAAACATATTAAAAATATAATTCTTTAGAAAAACTCTGTTGTTTTTTTGGGGTTTACGCATAAATTATATTACTTTTGCCATCCGATAAAGAATTATTGGTAATTCAATAAAACTTTTAAAAGGATGGTGCGGTAGCTCAGTCGGTAGAGCAAAGGACTGAAAATCCTTGTGTCGCCGGTTCGATCCCGGCTCACACCACGAAGATCGAAACAAACCCACGCTAGTCGTGGGTTTTGTGTTTTTTAAATTTTTTATTCCAATAAAACATTCATCCCTCAAACCCAAACCCTTTATCTCATTCTGAAATTTTGTAATTTCATCGATTCAATTACACTTATCCCATAATGCCAAATTTTGATCATTTTCTTCAAGAACAAGGATTCGTTATTCTTGATGGTGCGTTAGCCACTGAGTTAGAAGCAAGAGGTGCTATTTTAAATCATTCACTTTGGTCTTCGAAATTATTGAATGAAAATCCAGCCCTTATTAAAGAAGTGCATCTAGATTATTTAAAATCAGGTGCAAATGCAATTGCAACGGCTTCCTACCAAGCCAGTTTTATTGGATTTGAAAAACAGGGATATACGAAAGAAGAGGCAATTGATTTGATGAAATTAAGTGTTGATATTGCCATAGATGCAAGAACTAGTTTTTTGTTGAATAGTCTAAATAAAACAAAGTATTTTCCATTGGTTGCGGCATCACTTGGACCATACGGTGCAGCTTTGGCGGATGGATCTGAATATCGAGGGTATAATGGTAAGGTTTCTGTTTCTGATTTAATTCATTTTCACGAAGAGCGTTTGAAGGTAATGATCAATACCCAAGCCGATGTTTTGGCCTTTGAAACCATTCCTTGTTTGGATGAAGCCATCGCCATAAAAGAACTATTGCATAAATATCCAACAAAAAATGCTTGGGTAAGTTTTAGTTGCAAAGATGGTTTGCACTTGAGCAGCGGAGAATTGTTTGAAGATGCGGTAAAACTATTATCCGATTCAAATGAAATTATTGGTATTGGGGTGAATTGTACTGCGCCTCAACATATTGAGTCGCTGGTAAAAATTGCTGTACCACTTACCCAAAAAATCATCATGGTATACCCAAATAAAGGTGAAACATACAATGCAGTTACAAAAGAGTGGGAAACTGTAGAAGGATGCCATCCAAATTTTGTTGAAAACGCAAAAATTTGGATAAATGCGGGTGCTAGAGCGATTGGTGGGTGTTGCAGAACAAATCCAAGGGATATTCAGGAATTGGGGGAACTTACTCTTAATAAGAACCAGTTTATCAATTGAGGAAATGAGGAAAATTTAAGTAGTTTGAATATTGATTTCAGAAACTATTTATTTGGTCAAAATTGCTTGTTTCTATTCCGGTTGAAAATGATTTTAAAGAGTTGAACATACATTATTTTTAATTCGCGATTCGCGAATTAAAAATAAATAATTAACTTAGACAAAATTTTTAGACCATGAAAACACATAATGGCATGCGCCCACATGATATAGTTGTGTTATTAAAGATTATTGCATTAGGTGATACACTTTGGAAGAACAAAGACTTAGCTGCAAGTTTGCATATTAGCCCTTCTGAAATTTCAGAGTCATTATCGAGATCTGAATTTGCGGGATTAATTAGTAGCGATAGAAGGATGGTATATCATGTAGGATTAGAATCTTTCCTATTTTATGGTCTGAAATATGTATTTCCGGTTAAACCAGGAAGTGTAGTTAAGGGCAAGCCTACTTCACATTCGGCAATTCTTATGGAGCAATATTTTTCTTCTGAAGAGGCTTATGTTTGGCCAGATATTTCAGGAAATATGAGAGGAATGGCAATTGAACCATTGTATCCTGGAGCTGTTGCGGCTGCAAAGGAAGACAATATATTATATGATTTATTGGTAATTTGTGATGTTTTCAGGGTTGGAAAACTGCGTGAAATCAAAAAAGCACAAGAATTGATGGTAGAAATATTTAAATCAAAACAATATATCTCATCATACTAATATTGTTAGCATAAAAGCGGTTGCAAATTTATTAAATCTAATTAAAGAAGAATTTGTATTCGTGGGTGGAGCAACTGTTTCTTTATATGGTGATGAAACAAGAGGGGAGGCAAGACCAACTGAAGATGTTGATGTAATAATTGAACTTGCAGCATATACTGGTTATGCTGCACTATAAGAAAAATTACGAAAAATTGGTTTTGTAAATGATATAGAATCTAGTGTTATCTGCTGATTTAAAATTGAAGGAATTATTGTTGATATTATGCCAACTGATGCTTCAGTTATAGGTTTTACAAATAGATGGTATGCAGATGGATTTAAAAATGAGATTTCAATAAAACTTGATGACTGTTTAATTAAGATTTTCTCTTTACCTTATTTCATTGCGTCTAAAATAGAAGCTTTTAAAAGCCGGGGTAATAACAATTATTTATATAGTACTGATTTTGAAGACATTGTATATGTACTTGAAAACAATGCAAATATTTTATCATTACTAAATGAATCGCCAAAAGAAGTAAATGAATACCTAAAAAAATCTTTACTGAATTTCGGCAAGACTATTCATTTGAAGAAGGATTATCGGCACATTTAGAACCAAATACTAAAGCACAACAAATAATTAGAATTAAATCAATAGTTAAAGAATTATTGGGAGATGTTTGATTGCTGAATTAAGTTTTATAATAAAGCTCTCCCCCACAAACCTTTAACATTTTTTTTAGAATTCAATCAACCACAATAAGCAATAAAGATTGTAATTTCCAATAGCCAAATATTTTACAAACTTTTAAAAAATTAGCACCTATGCAACCCATTATTTTTAACTCAATCGCCATTATTTCTTTTTTGATTCTTTTAAAATTGTTGAACGTAGTTTTAAAATTAAAAAAATCAATCCCCAAAGTAGAAAAGGCAAAGGAACAAGTGCCTGAACCAGAAAGTCCCGAAACATCGATTTTTTTCAAACAAGTAGCGTCTTACCTCAATGAATCAGCAGTTCCGTATTTTGTAGATCAAAAAGGCAACCAAATAACAATAGAATATCCTAAAAAAATAGGTTGCCCACAAATTTTTATAAATATGGTACCAGGAGATTCTTTACCTGTTTATCGCCTTTTGATGTTAAAAGATTTTCCAGATGAAAGATTGTACAAATTAACTGAATTGATTGTACGATTGAACTCAAAATTTAAAGAATCGAAATTCAATATGTTAATGGAAAGTAGACTTATTTTGTTTGATATATTGATGCCAACATCAGATGGAATAGTAGATAAAGAATTGCACAATGAAATGCTTGAACACATGCTTAGTGTTTACGACAACTTTTTACCCTGTTTTTATAAAGTTGCTTTTGAAGGAGAAGAACCTATTTCGGTTATGCTAAACAATCAAGATTAGTATAAGTTAGCTTGATGAAGTTGGGATTTTTTACTCTTAAATTTTTACTGTAGTCAATAGGATGGTTCTATTCCCCCCCAGCTCAAACTGGGGGGAATTTAAAATTCTAATTTTTTATCCGTAATCTTAGATTATTTCGCACCGTTTAAAGCATAAACCGCAAAACTCGCCAACCAATGTTCTCCTCCATAATTTCCTGAAACTACGGTTGATAAACTTTGGTTTAGATGTTTGATTGAAGATTGCAGCAACAATGCCCTTCTTTTGTCTTTTATTGACAATTGATTGGCTATTCCTGCCATACACCAACTTCTGCTGAAACACAATCCATCTAAGTGTACAATTTGCAAATCGGTTCTGTCTGATACAAACGGCAATTTTGTTAAATGTTGCAATGATTCCTTTGACAACCAATTGTTCAACCAAATATTAAATGCAGATTTGTCTAATACTTTTCGCATCAAATCTGCTTCCATCAAAGAGGGAGAGAAAAAATCCGAACCATCTGGTTCCCAAATGGTTGGAGCGGCTTTATCTTTTAGATATAATTTTTTTGATGCAGCAATAATGTTTTTTTCAAAACTTACATTTTTACTGGTTCTAGCATAATCCAACGCAAAATTTAAACCAAACGAAGTATTTCCATGAACTCCGGTTCTGTTTGGGTAGGTCTGTTTGGGCAAAAACACCTTCCATAAATGAATTATGGTATCCGTAAGTGGTTGCAATGCTTTCCCCCACTGTTGACCGTCTAAATCATCCCAAGTGATTAATTCTTCTTGAAGCTTTAATATCCAAGCCCAACCGTAGGTTCTTTCAAAACTTTTGCTCATTGCCGCATTAAAATAGGCAGTTTCTTTATTGATGTTTTCTGTTGTTAAGGTTTTTCGCAACACTTTTCTGATGCCTTCTTGCTCTTTTAAATGTGGAAATTGTTTCAACAAACGAACCAACATCCAATGGCCGTGTACACTGCTATGCCAATCGAAACATCCATAAAAACTGGGGTGTTGTTGAATGGGGGTTAAAACTTGATCGCTATCGCCAATTGCAGTATGGTTAATTTTATTGGGATACTCTTGTAATATGCATTTCAATGGCAATTGGGCAAGAAAAGATGCTCCTTCTTCCGACAATATAAATTTTGTGCTGTCTTGGCTTATTGAGAACAATTTGTTCTGTGCAGAAATTTGCAAAGATATTAATACGAATGTGACTAAAAACCAATTTTTCATTACCTGTCTGTTTGTATAAAAGTAATAAAATTGGGGGGGTAAAATGCTACAAAAATCTTTATGATACTGTAAAATATAGATGTAGTTATTTGTTATTTAATACATTCTAATTTTCTAATCACTAAACCTTTGCCCTGTGGTTTGCCCAAAGTTGCCCGCCCTGAAAGCCTTAATGCAATTTGATTTAACTGAACTAGTGCTATGAGTCGCTCTGCTGGCGTTTTGGATAAATGTCTTTTCATTCGTTCCAAAGACAAATCTGTAACCTCCTTATGAATGATGATTTTAGACAAATTCTAGCTTTTTTAAGTGTAAAAGTTTACAATATTCTAAATTAAGCCAGATTACGCATTAGAAGCAATTTTTCAAATTTTGGGCTAAAGCCAATCCATAATATTCATAAACCCCCAGCTGAAGCTGGGTCTATTGAAAGAAATCTTTTCAATTTTTCTAATGCGTAATTTGGGATTAAGCTTAATTAGTATAAAATAGCAATCTAAATATCAATCTATAATTGAAAATTTATTTCAAATTTTTTCACCATTTTTCATCTATGATTTTCCTCATTGCAATCTCCTAAGCTGCAGCATATTTTTACATCAAAACCACTCATGATGAATTTGATGGAGCAATCAAAAATTATAGAAAAAAAACATTTCCCAATTTGGTTGTTGGCATTAAGGGTTTTCCTGGGATTGGCATTATTTTTAAGGGGAATACAATTCATCAAAAACGATTCACTTTTGCAACAAGTGATTACACATTCTGCATTTTTACAAACTTATCCATGGTTACACCTTACCATTCCTTGGTTTCACTTGCTGGGTGGAATACTAATTTTGCTAGGAGTCTTTACCCGTTTTGCCGCAGCTCTTCAAATTCCAGTTTTAATTGGTGCGCTATTTTTTGTGCAACAAGACAGCAACTTGTTTTTTGGAGCATTCGAAATTCCTTTTGCTTTACTTATTTTAGTATTGCTTATTGTTTTTGCCATTAAAGGCGATGGCTTTTTTTCTTGGAAAAATCTTATAAATAAAGAACAAAATAATTATTGAATCAAGTGTATTTATCCTAGGTCAAGTAAAGGAAATAATATGGAAATTGATAATAGTCCAACCAAGATTTAAATGGTGATAAAAGACAATTGATTAATGACCACGAAGTGGTCAAATATTTATAGAACATTTTTACAAAAATAAACGACTCCTTCGGATTCGAATAGATCATAATTCTATTTAAATTTTATTATTGAATACAAAAATGCTTTTCCATTCTAAAATGTTATTAAAAGATATGAGATCTATTCGACTCCTTCGGAGTCGTAATTTTTTATATCTATTATCTATATATATTTGACCACTTCGTGGTCATTAAACTATTTTCATTAACCCAATTAAAATCTGGTGGAATTAAAGAAAAATTTCCAAATTATTTTCTAATACATAAAATGGGTTTAACCATTACACAGGAAATGTTTAAGTAAATAAAAAAACCTCCCGATTTTAGGAAGGTTTTTTTATTTAAGTTCATCAAGCTTACACCCTATGATAATCGGCTTTCCAATTTTTTATCGATAGTTTGATGTCTTTTGCAGATAAATTTTCATTTACCACACGATCTACCAATTCCACCAATTCTTCATCAGGAGCAAATCTCAATGCAATGGTTTGTGCAATGGTTAATGTTGAAGGCAACAATTTTCCCGTTAACACATAAAACCTTAAATTCTCTTCAGCTCTAATGGCTCGATCTTGTGCCTTTAATGGAAATATCCGAATGTATATCCACAAAATCACCAAAATAATAGATATCAATACCAATAAAAACCCTAAAAATTTATTTTCTGAACTTGTTCTAATCAAATAATAAATCGACTCTCCCAACAAGCCCAAAATCAAAGACAAACCTAGATAATGAAAACCGGGAACCATTCTTGCATGGTTCTTAAAATTTTGTTCTTCCATATTTTATTTTTTATTTACCTGAATTTTGTTCATTCAACAAAATAAAGGCAAAAATTATTCACCAAAAATAACTATTTAACCCTTTTCAAATCCAAATCATGAAAATCAAAACTGAAATCGGTTAAAGGTGAAATGGCTTTCATCGTTATTCCTGCCGGTTTTCCATCCATATCCATACTACACATAACAAAAGCATCGGCATCCAT